>DNFG01000246.1 GCA_003487005.1 Bryobacterales bacterium | reverse complement strand
ACCCTGTTCTGCGAAGGTCCTTTCACCGTCTTCGCTCCCACCGATGAAGCGTTTGCCAAGCTGCCCGCCGGCACCGTCGAAGGCCTCCTCAAGGACACCGCCAAGCTCAAGCAAATCCTGCTCTACCACGTTGTTGCCGGCAAGGTCATGGCTTCCGACGTCGTGAAGCTCAACTCCGCCAAGACCGTTCAGGGCTCTTCCGCCACCGTCAAAACCATGGGCGGCAAAGTGATGATCGATAATGCCAATGTCGTCAAGACCGATATCGTCACCGACAATGGCGTCATCCACGTGATCGACTCCGTGATCCTGCCCAAATAGTCTCACCCTCTCCAACTCAGCTTCTTCGGGCCGTGGCGAAGCGAAGGCGCCATGGCCCTATTTTTTTACTTCAAATACTTTGCCAGCCAGCCCAGGACCTCCTCCATGTGCACCCGGCTGTTCGGCCCTTTCAGAATCCAGTGCCCTTCATCCGGGAACAGCACGAACCGCGACGGAATCTGCTTTCTTTGCAATAGCTTGTATGTCGTCATCGACTCCCCGAACGGCACCCGGTAATCCAGTTCCCCCTGCGTTACCAGCATCGGCGTCTTCCATTTCGCCGAATACCGGATTGGACTCTGGTCGTTCCATTGCCCCTTCCCGAACTCCCAGATCGGCCCGCCCATCCGCAATTCCCGGCTCAATCCGCCATCATTCACCCCATATTGGGACTCGTTATTCACCGCCCCGGCATGATTCACCATGCACTTGAACTGGTCCGTGTGCCCGTTGAACCAGTTCATCAGATAGCCGCTGTACGACGCCCCGATCGCCGCCTGCCGCCCCAGGTCAATCCCCGGATACCGCTTCGCCGCTTCCTCGATCGCCTCCAGAATTTCCTGCGCCGGGCCCCGCAGCACATCCCGCTCCACGTCATCCGCGAACTTCGCCCCAAAGCCCGTGGACCCCGTGTAATTCGTCATCAACAGAAAATACCCGGGCGCCGTCAATAAATGGTAGTTCCAGCGCGTCGAAAACGCGTCCTTCGACATTGAATTCGGCCCCCCGTGCGGGAACACCACCACGGGATATTTCTTTGCCTTGTCCATGCCCGGCGGCGGAACCATCACGCTGTGAATCCGCTTCCCGCTCTTTGCCGTGAACCAGAAGTGCTCCACTCGCGGCAAATCGAGCCGCGCCAGCCTCTCTTCGTTGAACCGCGTCAACCTCTCAAACCGGCGGTTCACCAGGTCCACCAGCACCACCTGCCCCGGGTCCGTCGCCGCCGAGTACTTCGCCACCACCACCCCGCCCACCACACTCAACCCCGTCAACGCCCCTTCCGCCGGCGTGTACACCGTCTCCACCTTGCCTCCCCCCGCCGGTACGCGGAAGATCCGGTCATACCCGTCATCTTCCGCCTCCAAAAACAGCGATTGCCCGCCCGGAGCCTCCACCACCGCCCCCACCGACCGGTCCCAGCCCTCCGTCAACACCCGCACCCGCTCAAATCCCGGCCCCGCCATCGCCACCAGCCTCGTGTTGAAGTAGATCTGCCGCGCCGTGGATGTCCGACTCTCAAAGGCATACAACGTCCGCCCGTCCCGGCTGAACATCGGCCGCGTGTAACTCGCCCCCGCCTGCGTCAGCTTTTGCGCCGGTCCGCCCGCCACCGCCATCCGGTACAGGTGCATCTCCACCTCGGCATACATCGTCTTCGGCCGGTCCGCCGTCGCTGAAAACACCACCGCCGCCCCGTCGGGTGTCCAAACCGGATTCAAATTCTGCCCGCTCCCTGTCGGGTTAAAACTGCCTTGCAACCCCCCGCCCGGCGCCAGCACCACCGGCGTGTCCGGCCCTTCCACCTCCTGCACCAGCATCACCGCCTCCCGGTCGTCCAGCCACGTGTTCCAGTACCGGACCGGAAACGTGTCAAACACCTTCGCCGTGTCCTTCCGCGCCCGCCGCGCCGCCGCCGCTTTCCGGTTCTCCTCATCCGTCCGCGCCCCCGGATACACCATCGACTGATACAAAATCGCTTTCCCGTCCGGCCGCCACACCGGCGAAGACGCCCCCGTCGGCCGGTTCGTCAACCGCCGCGCCTCCCCTCCATCCATCGGCAACAGATACACTTGCGCCGCTTCGTCGCCCTCCCGCCTCGCCGTAAACGCCAGCCATTTGCCGTCCGGCGAAAACGCCAGCCCCGACTCCGCCCCCCGCGTGTGCGTCAACCGCCGCGCCTGCGTCCGCCCGTCTGTCGCCACCGCCCAGATGTCGCTCGCCTCCTGCCCCGCCTCGTACGATGGCTCCGTCACGCTCACCACCGCCATCTTCCCGTCCGGACTCAACACCGGTGTCCCCACCCGGAGCATCAGGAACACATCCTCGTGGGTCATCAGACGCTTCTGGGCCAAACCCGCCGCCGGAACCAGCAGCAATATCGTCGAAAGAAGGACACGCAGCATACCGGCAAGTATAATGCCCTCAGTGGCCCCCCAAGAACCGCCCCCGCCCCGCCGCGGCATGACCGGCTATGCCAAAGCCGGCGCATACCTCGGCCTCGCCTTCATCACCCCCATCGCCGGTTACCTCGGCTACCTCGCCGGCATCTGGCTCGCCCCCAAACTCGGCATCTCCTGGCTTGATACCGCCGGACTCCTGCTCGGCTGCGTCTCCGGTATGTACGAAACCTGGCGCCAGGCCATGCGCATCGAAGGACTGGACCGCAAACGATGACCCCGCCCGCCGATTCCGGCGACGCCCCCCTCCGACGGATCGTCCGTCTCATGCTCGCCCTCGCCGTTTTAGGACTCCTTGCCTGGACCCTCGCCCGCGGACTCCAGGGCGGCGTCAGTTTCCTCGCCGGCGCCGCCGTCTCCGGCTTCAGTTTCTGGTGGCTCCAGCGCATGGTCCGCAGTGTCGAACTCGCCGTCCGCGACGGCCGCTCCAAGGGCGCTTCCGGACTCCTCCACAGCCTCAGAATCCTGCTTCTGGGCGGCGCTCTGTATGGTATCTTAAGAGTTTACGAGGTGATTTTGCCTGCCTTGGTCACCGGTTTATTGGTAGCCGTCGCCGCCATTACCCTCGAAGCCCTCTACGAGTGGAAAAATGATCCAACATCATGAGTTGTGGCTGACCGCCCTCCTGAATCAATACCTCTCCGGTCCCGCCAACGCCTTCCTTAATGCCGCCGGACATCCCGCCGCCGACCCCGCCCACCCCTGGCGCAACTGGATGTCCATGCTCATTCTCACCATCCTGCTCATGATGGTGCTCGCCGCCCTGCTTCGCCCGCGCCTGTCCGTCGACAAGCCCGGCAAGGCCCAGTTGCTGTTCGAATCGATCTACGGCTTCCTCCGCCAGCAGTCCAGCGACGTCATCGGCCACGGCTTTGAAAAGTATGTGCCGATGTTCGCCACCTTCTTCTTCTTCATCCTCATCGGCAACCTGATGGGCATCATCCCCGGCTTTGAATCGCCCACCATGTACTACGTGGTGCCCGCCGGCATCGCGATGATCTCCTTCGCCTACTACAACGTCATGGGCGTCAAGGCCCAAGGCCTCGTCGGCCACCTCAAGCACTTCGCCGGACCCCTCTGGTGGCTCGCCTGGTTCATGTTCCCCCTCGAGATCATCAGCCACTGCATCCGGCCCGTTTCGCTCACCATCCGTCTTTATGCCAATATGTTCGCGGGCGAAGAGGTCACCCTCGGCTTCCTCGCGCTCGCTCCGTGGGTCGTCCCCGTTGTCTTCATGGGACTCCACGCGTTCGTCTCCTTCGTTCAGGCCTTCATCTTCACGCTGCTCAGCATGGTGTACGTGGGGATGGCGGTCGCGCACGAGGAACATTAATCCCGGCTTGATTTGCCGGGCAGTGTGAGGCCCCGCCGCCCCCAGGCGCGCGACGGCAACCACCTCCTGTCCGGCGCTTATTTAAAGGAGAAAGTCACTATGTTGAAGAATCTCGCCATCGTGGCGGCGCTGCTGTTCATCGCCGTTCCGGTGTTCGCGCAGGAAGGCGCCGGCGCCTCCACGGGCACTCTGCTCGCCGTGCCGTTCGCCATGGCCATCGCTTCCGGTCTTTGCGGTCTCGCTCAGGGCAAAGCCATCGCCTCCGCTGTCGAAGGTATGGCCCGCAACCCCGGCGCTGCGGGCGCGATCCGGATCACCCTGATCCTCGGTCTCGCCTTCATCGAGTCCCTGGCCCTGTTCACGCTCATCAAGACCTAAGCGCGAACCCCGTTCAACAACCCCTCGAAAGGCCGGCGTTCGCGCTGGCCTTTCTTGTCTCAGTTCAAGGTTCTCCCATGATCAAACTCCAAGGCATCTTCCCCCCCATCGCCACCCCGTTCGACCGCAACGGCGATCTCTACCCCGCCAAGGTCGAGCACAATATCGCCAAACTCAATAAAACCGGACTCTCCGGCTACGTCGTCTGCGGTTCCACCGGCGAGAGCGTCTACCTCACCACTGACGAAAAGCTCCGCCTCTTTGAACTTGTCGCCCGGCACGCCGCCCCCGAAAAACTCCTCCTCTGCGGCACCGGCGTCGAAAGCGTCCGTGAGACCATTGACCTCACCAATCGCGCCGCCGAAATGGGCTACAAGGCCGCCATGGTTCGTACCCCGCATTACTACAAGAACCTCGTCAACAACGGCGCCGCCCAGGCTCTCTATTACCGCGCCGTCGCCGATGCTTCCAAAATTCCCCTCATGATTTACAACTGGCCCCAGGCCACCGGCGTCGATATTCCCGCCGCCACCGTCGCCGAACTCAGCCACCATCCCAATATCATCGCCATCAAGGAAAGCTCCGGCAACATTGAAAAGGTCATGCAAATGATCCGCGAAACCCAACCCGGTTTCCAGGTTCTTGTCGGCTCTGCTCCCACCCTCGCGCCGTCTTTTGCCGTCGGCGCCGTCGGCGCCGTGCTCGCCTACGCCAACGCCGCCCCCTACTCCACCATCGCCATCTGGGAAGCCCACCGCCAGCGCGAATTCGATGCCGCCATGGACTGGCAGCGCCGCATCGCCCATGCCGCCGTCCTCGTCACCACCAAATACGGCATCCCCGGTCTCAAATACGCCATGGACCTCAACGGCTACTACGGCGGTCCCGTCCGCTCCCCCCTCTCCCCCGTCGGCCCCGAAGCCAGGGCCGAAATCGAAGCCGCCTTTGCCGGTCTCAAAGGCTGACCCGGCTAATCCCCGAACGCCCGCCGCGGGTTGGTGACCATCAATAACTCCCGGAACTCCGCTGGAACCCGCGGCAAAAACTTCTCAAACGCGTACGTAAACCCATTGAATTGGCCGCCGCCCGGCTCGCCCACCCGGAACCATCCCGAATCGTGTGACAAGAGCATCCGCGGCAATAATCCCGCATTCAGCATCCAGAAATACGCCTGCCAGTGGCGCCCATCCGACTTCTCACTCAACCCGTCAAAACTGACCCACGCCCCCGCCCGCGCCGCCTGCTCGAAATACTCGTTCTTCATCTCGTTCTGCGCGTGGACCCACACATACTTCGACAACGGCAGTCTCCGGCGCGTCAAGATCTCCATCGTTTCCATCGCCGCCTCGCCGCCTCCCGACGTGTGGCACGCCACGGTCAATCCCGTCTCCAGCGACGCGATCGCCCCCGCCTCCACCACCTTCCGGTCCCATTCATGCAGCGGAGCCAGGTTCACCCCGATCTTGATGAACTTGGGCTTCATCCCCTCCACCCCGTCCCGCCACTCTGCCACCCACCGCTTCGCCAGCGCCAGCGACGTCTCCGTCTTCACATATTCCGGCAAAAACTTGTGATTCGCCGCCGCATACAGCCCCGTATTCGTCCACAATTCCACCCCTGTCGCCTCCTGCAGGCGCAGCAGCAACCGCGGGTCCCGCCCGATATAGGCCGGGGTACATTCCAGGATTCGCCGGCAACCATACTTCTTCACCGCCTCCACTTTCGGCCTCGCCGCCGCTAAAGCCTCCTCCAGGTCATACCGGGACCGCGACACACCCGCCGCCCCGATAAAATCCACCAGCACATGCTCGTGCGTCAATATCGAATTGCGAATCGTGACCGGTTCCATGGCTATTGCTTGATAATCGTCCCGTCCCGCCGCCTGATTTCACCCCAGCCTCCATTCAACTCTTTCCGCTCCCCCTGCTCCCCAAATCCGAACGGATACTTCGCCGCCGCCTTCTCGTCCACCTCGATCCCCCAACCCGGCGCTTCCGTCGCCCAGAAATAGCCGTTCTCCAGCCGTGGACACCCCTGAAACACCTCCCGCTCCCGCTCGGTGAACACCCGCCCCTCCTGAATCCCGAAGTTGTAGCAGGCCAGATCCAGCGCCACATTCGCCGCGTGTCCCACCGGCGACACATCTCCGGGTCCGTGCCACGCCGTCTTCACCCCGAACATCTCCGCCATCGCCGCCATCTTCCGGCACGGCGTCAACCCGCCCGCCTGCGACACATGCACCCGGATATAGTCAATCAGCCGCTCCGCAATCAGCGGCGTCCACTCGTGCGGGCTATTGAACAATTCCCCCATCGCCAGCGGCGTCGCGCATTGCTGCCGGATCTGCCGGAACCACGCAATATCCTCCGGTGACACCGGATCCTCCACGAAAAACAACCGGAATTTCTCCGCCTCCTTGCAGAAACGAACCGCCTGGATTGGCGAAATCCGCTCGTGCACATCGTGCAGCAACTCCACCTCGTCCCCCAACTCCTTCCGGCACGCCTCGAACAACTGAAACGCCCTCTTGATGTACGCCTCCGGCTCAAACACCCGCCCCCCGTGCAGCGCCT
>DNFG01000203.1 GCA_003487005.1 Bryobacterales bacterium | reverse complement strand
ATCGGGCTTTTTTGTGGCTCCCAATCTGCCGCCGGGCCAATACTCGGTGAGTGTGGAACTGGCGGGCTTCAAGAAGTACACGACCACCGGTCTCCGTCTGGAATCGGCCAGCAGCGCCTCGATTAACGTGGAATTGCAGGTCGGCCAGGTCACGGAGAGTGTGGAAGTGGTTGCATCCGCGGCGCAATTGAACACTGAATCCGCGGCGGTTGGCAAGACCGTTGAGCAGACCCAGATCCAGAACCTGACGTTGAACGGCCGCAACCCGCTGTTTCTGGCCCTGCTGAAGCCTGGTGTGCGCGGTGGCGCGCTTTCGGGCTTCAGTTTCGCGATGTCCTCGGGCGGATTTGCCATCAATGGCGGACGCTCGCAGGATTCGGTGCTCACCTTTGACGGAGCAGTCGCGACCCGCACCCGTGCGAACGGAACCTCGATCGGTTCAGTGGACCTGGATACCGTGCAAGAGGTTCAGGTATTGACGGCGAACTACTCGGCCGAGTACGGCCGCTCGGCTGCTGGTCAGATCCGAATCGTGACCCGTTCGGGTCAGCGTGACTTCCATGGCGCGGCGTACGAGTACTTCCGGAATTCGGCTCTGGACGCCAATAGCTGGAGCCGCAACACCAATCCGGCGACCAACTTCGTGGCGCCCTTCCGTTTCAACCAGTTCGGCTACAATTTCTCCGGCCCGGTCACCCTCGGCAAAGCGTTCAATCCGGACCGGGAGAAGCTGTTCTTCCTCTGGAGTCAGGAGTGGGTCCGCTTCCGCCGTGAAAACACGACATTCCAGCGCGTCCCCTCGGCGGCGATGCGGAATGGCGACTTCAGCGAACTGCTCGGCTCGAACATCTACTACGGCAGTCCGCGGACCATTCTGGACCCGGCCACCGGCAATCCGTTCCCAGGCAACGTCATCCCCGCAGCGCAGCGCAGTCCGAACGGGATGGCCTTTCTGAACACCTATCCGGTTTCAAACGGCGCGTTCCAGGGAAACACCAACTTCTTCCAGGTGCGCCCGAATCCGCAGAACCAGCGGAAGGACACCGTCGCGATCGACTACAATCCCACTCAGAATCAGGTCTTCCGCTTCCGCCACACCAACTTCAACTGGAATGCGCTGGACAGCTTCCGCGGCGGCTTCGATTTCGCCACCACGGACTGGGACCGGCCCAACAAGACTGCGTCGTTGAACCACACCTGGACGCTCGGTCCCACGATGATTAACGAATTCCTGGTGTCGGCGTCGGTCGACCGGGTATTCATCGAGATCGACCGGCGCGGTGAGCGCTTCCTGCGCTCGCGCTCGGGCATCAATTACCCGTATCTGTTCCCCGAACGGAAAGAGATCTTCGACAAGGTGCCGACGATCGCCATTCCGAACGTAGGAACGATCGACGGCGGTCCTTACCCGGCCTCCTCCACTGGCCCGATCTACCAGATCTCCAACAATTTCACCAAGATCGCTGGCAATCACACCTTCAAGTTCGGGGCGCTGTTCGAGCGTTCCGGCCAGAATGACTTCGACCAGATCAACGTGTCGGGCGTTCCCGGCGGAACGAACAACCAGAACGGCCGTTTCGTGTTCAACGACGTTCGTCCCGGCGGCGCGCCAGGCACTGGCACTGGAATCGCCAATGCCGCGATGGGGCTCTTTTCGAGCTATGCCGAGATCGGTCCCCGCAGCTTTACACCCTACCGCTCGCACATGTTCGAATTCTTCGGGCAGGATTCCTGGCGCGTGACCCAGAAGCTGAAGCTGGAACTCGGCTTCCGCGCGACCTGGATGAACGGATACGCCAAGTCCCTTTGGGGCAACATGGCGTACTTCGACCCGGCCAAGTATGACCCGAACAGTCCGATCGTCATTGATCGTGCGACGGGGAACATTCTGGCCGGTGACCGCTATAACGGGGTTGTGATCCCTGGCTCCTCGTTCCCTGACGCCGGCCGCGGCCGCGTGCCGGCGATCGATTCGGGTGAGTTTGACCGCCTGCTCTCGGGCGGCAGCCCCTACGCCTCGCCGAACCAGTTCAACGTGGTGCCCCGCCTGGGTCTGGCCTACCAACTGGCCAACAAGCAGGTGTTGCGCCTCGGCTTCGGCGGTTTCATGGCTCGACCCGGCGTCTATGACTCGGTCTTCCTCGGCGGCAATCCGCCGTGGCAGCCAATGGGCTCGGTGACCAACGGCGTGGCCGACAACCCCGGAGGCGCCACGCGCGTCGCGTTCCCGCAGTTCTTCATGACGATCGACCGCGTCTACAAGATCCCGCGGAGCTACAACTGGAACATCAGTTACCAGACCGAACTATTCCAGCAAACCACCCTCGAAGTTGGCTATGTCGGCACGTCAGGCAACTATCTGGCCCGCGAACGCGACCTGAATCAGCTTGCCCCTGGGACCACGTTCCGGCCGGAGAACGCCGGCGCGAATGTGAATGCGCTCCGGCCCTACCGTGGCTACGCCAACATCAACATGCTGGAACACTCCGCGCGCTCGGAGTACAACGGCCTGCAGGTCGAGTTGAACCGCCGATTCCGGAGCGGGCTCAGCTACGGCTTCGCATACACATTTTCCAAGTCGATGGACGCCGGCAGCGGTCCACGCGAAGGCTTCATTGATGTCTTCAATCAGGGGCTGAACTGGGGCAAGTCCAATTTCGACACCCGCCACGTGGCGGTGGTCAACTTCGTTTGGGAAATGCCGTGGTTCCGCGATGCCGACAGCGCCTTCACGCGCGGTCTGTTGGGCGGCTGGCAGCTTTCCGGAGTCACTCAGATGCAGACCGGAACGCCGTTCACGGTCGCCCGTGGCGACGACTACCTGGGTATCGGCTCCTCCAACAGCAAGCCCTGGAACCTGAACGGCATCACCAACAATCCGCGGAAGTTCGGCGACGAATTCTGGTTTGAACCGACGGTTGGCGGCCAAGCCTGGGCCACGCGCCCGGCCGACGGCACGTACCCGAACCAGAACCGCCAGTCAATACCTTTCCACCAGCCAGGTTTCCAGAACTGGAACCTCGCGGCCTTCAAGACCTTCAAGTTCTCGGAAGCCACGGGTGTGCAGTTCCGCTTCGAAGCCTTCAACTGGCCGAACCACCCGAACTTCAGTGGCGCCAACACCAACCCGACCGACGCAAACTTCGGTAAGGTTCTCAGCAAGGGCAGCCAGCGCGAATTGCAGATGTCGCTGCGCTTCTTCTTCTAGCACCCGGCCGGAAGCAAAACAAAAGGGGCGACCCGCAAGGGCCGCCCCTTTTCTCTTCTGATGACGAGGCCCGGACCTACTTGGTGGCCGGCGCGCCTTCGAGCGTGCCTTTATCCTTGTAGTACTTGCCGACATCGTTCAGTTCCTTCAACTTGCCCTTGGGATGGCAAGTCGTGCAGGGCTTCTTCTCCTTCTTCCCCATCTCCTTGGTGGCGAAGGAGATGCCGCTGGTAGCCAGGAATGCCGCCAGCAATGTGAGAACCGGAATAAACAGGCGAATTGCTTTCATAATCCTCCCAACAGGCTCCGCGGGTTGCGGATTCAGACAGTGTATCACTCGGCTGATGAGATGCAGTCCGGGCCCGTCGCGTTACAAGGCCCGGGAAGACCTGCACCTACGACTTCGGCGCGCCTTCCAGACTCTTCTTCTCTTTGTAGTACTTTCCGACCTCGTTCAACTCCTTCAACTTGCCCTTGGGATGGCAGGTTGTGCAAGGCTTCTTCTCCTTTTTGGAGAACTCCTTGGTGGCGTACGAGAGGCCGCTGGTGGCGGCAAACGCCGCCAGAAGGGTCAAGACAGGAATGAACAGACGCAGGTACTTCATAACTCTCCCAGATCGATCGCAAGTTGCGATCATTACCTACTATAGCATCCTGTTATCGGCAACTGTCAGCGGAACAGATTCAGGAACTGGGTGATGATGAGTGCGTTGGTGAAGTCGATCAGGAAGGCGCCCACCAGCGATACGACCAGGAACGCCCGGGGGGCGGGGCCGTAGCGGTTCGCCAGTTCGTTCATGCAGGCCATGGCGTTGGCGGTGGTGCCGAGCATGAATCCACAGAAACCGCCAGAAACCACCGCGGCGTCAAAATCGCGGCGCATGACACGGTACACCAGCCAACGTGACAGCGCCAGCACCAGCAACACCTGCACCCCAAGCATCAGCAGCACCGGCAAAGCCAGTGCAAGCATCTCCCAGAGGCGCAAGGTGAGCAGAGCCATCACGATGAACAGGTCCAGGGAAACATTGCCGATCTGGTCCATCTGGCGCTGGGCAATCCCGATGAGCCCAAAGCGGTCATCCAGGTTGCGGAGGACGGCCGCGCACATCATCGCGCCGATGTAGGAGGGCAGCAGCAGGCCGGCGCTCTGCAGGGCAGCACTGACAAGGGTTCCCAGCCCCATGGCGATCGCAATGGCGAGAGCGTTCGTCAATAGAGGAGAGCGCTCTTCCTCGTGCTCTTCGGCGAAACGCAGGGGTTCGGCCCCCTCCTCAGGGCGATAAGCGACCTCTTCGAGGCGTGACCCGCCGCCCGTGGCTTCAGGGGTCAGGCGATCCCGCCTGATGAGGAATCCTCCCGCGTAGCCTCCAAGCAATCCACCCGCCACGATGCCAAAGATGGCGGCCGCCACCCCGAGCGAAGTGGCCCCCTGCAATCCGAGTGACTCGAAGGTCTCGCCGAAGGCCAGGGCGGTAGCTGGTCCGCCGGCCATAGACACAGAACCAACCAGCAGGCCGAGCAGCGGGTCCAGGCCAAGTGCCAGCGCCGTCAGCACGCCAGTGACGTTTTCAAGCAGCACCCCGAGAGTGGCCAGTCCAAAAAAGACCAGAACCTGTTTGCCGCCCTGCCGGACGACACGCAGGCTGGCGCTCATCCCGATGGTGGTGAAGAACGCCACCATGAACAGATCACGCAAGGTGACGTCCAACTCGAAATTGACGACCCTGTCCCGCAGGCCCAGAATCACGAGGGCGTAGAAGAGGCCGCCCACGACAGAGGCTGGGATGTTCAGGCGGTCCAGGACCGGCAGCCGCCGTTTCAGCCAGATGCCTGCGGCAACGCCGAAAGCTGCGATACCCAGAACCTGGGCGGAGTTGACT
Source organism: Bryobacterales bacterium (assembly GCA_003487005.1). Taxonomy (GTDB): domain Bacteria; phylum Acidobacteriota; class Terriglobia; order Bryobacterales; family Bryobacteraceae; genus PNKE01. Next base: position 27,703 of record DNFG01000203.1, on the reverse strand, counting down.
TTCACCAGGGGAATGTCCAAAGAATGTTCCTCGCTGCGGGCTCTCGGGGGTGCCCTGACCGGGGGCTGGGCCATCACAGAGCCGAACCTGTATCATCGCGAAGGGTGCAATAGAGGTGCAACCCGAGAAGACTAGGCCGATGCCGGGGGCATGGGAGTCGTGTCCGCCGGTGGCGCAGGTGGCGCCGGGGCGACAACCTGGAAATCATCCTGGCCGAACTCGACCGTCCGTACCTGGCCGCGTGGGGCGACGGGTTCAACCGCTCGTCCGTTCCATTCGAGATTCATGCCCCCAGCATTGCCGAGCCGTACACGAATCTTCGCCTGCGCGCCAAAGCTGCGGGCGTCGGAGGCGTTCATCAGGTTGTTGAAGACACGGCGCCCGTCCGTCCATACCTCCACCCAAACTGCCTCGGTGGCGGTGAGACGGAGGCGCACCGGCGCGGAATCGGCCGTCAAGTCGACCTCCGGAGCGGTGGCGGGCGAGGCTGGGGTAGTGGCTCCGGCCGGCTCCTGCGAATTTCCGGGTGGCGGGATCGGGGTGGCTTCGCCCCCCGGCGCCGGGCGAGGTTCGGGCGGGGCGGGCATGGCGATCGGAGGGGGTTCGGCGACGCCATTCTCCGCCAGTTCAGCGGGCGTCCGCCACCGAAGATAGACGGTATACAGCATCGTCGCCAGCGCCACCACCGCCACCAGACCCGCGAGGCGAATCACCCAGCGGCGGGTTTCCGCGGCGCGGTCGGTTGTCCCGGTCGGCATCGGCGGAACATCGATGTGCCGTTCCGGCAGCGAGGGGATCTCCTGCGTTTCCTGCTCGAGCGACCGCGCAATCTCGTCCTGGTAGACCGATTCGGGCAGTTCCAGCAGTCGTGCATACTGGCGCAGGAAACTCCGGTAGAAGAACCCGCCGGGGAGACTCTTCCGGTCGCCCTCTTCAATGGCGTGAAAGTAGAGCGCATTGATGCGTGTCTGCTGCGCCAGCGCGTCAATGGTCAGGCCACGCTTTTCCCGCTCGTTGCGGAGGATTTGACCGAGCTTCTCCATTCGTTACAGCCGACTTCTTGGTGGTATGATACAACATTTGCCGAACTCCGCCTCCGCATCGCACCAGGGCCCGGGGAGTGTCTCCGTGATCGTGGTGAACTGGAACCGGCGCGAACTGCTGCTGGCCTGCCTTCGCTCCCTGGCCGCACCCCAAGGCGCACCCTTCGAGGTCATCCTGGTCGACAATGGGTCGTCAGACGGATCGGTCGAAGCAGTGGAAGCCGCCGCGTGGCCGTATCCCATCCGGGTCATTCGAAACCACGAAAATCGCGGCTTCTGTGCCGCGAACAACCAGGGGATCTACGCCTCCCGGGCCGAATTCATTGCCCTGCTCAACAACGATGCCGAGGCGGAGCCGCACTTTTTGGGCGAGTTGCGTGCGGCCTTCGATCGCGGTCCGCGCGTTGGCATGGCCGCGGCAAAAATCCTTGTCTGGGAGGACCCCCGGCTCATCGACAAGGTCGGCCATCTGATCTGGCCCGACGGGCAGAACCGGGGGCGGGGCGCCGGCGAACTGGATGAAGGCCAGTATGACGAAATCCAGGAGGCGCTCTGGCCCGATGGTTGCGCCTGCATGTACCGCCGTTCGATGCTGGAAGAGATCGGCGGCTTCGACGAGGATCTGTTCGCGTACGGCGACGATGCCGAACTCGGATTGCGGGCCCGGATCGCGGGCTGGCACTGCTGGTTGATGCCGCAGGCGGTGGTCCGTCATCATCGCGGCGCGACTTTGGGACTCGCCTCCAGCGCCCGGCTTCGCCTGATTGAGCGCAACCGGGTGCTTCTGGCCGCTAAACTGTTTCCTGGGACTCTTCTTTGGCTAAACGGCGCGTATCATCTGGCAAGACTGGCCGCCGGCGCGAAGGCCGCGCTGCTGAACCGCGGGGAGATCAGCCGGTTCTCCAGCCCGAAGGACAAACTTCGGGCGATACTGGCCCTGCTTCAGGGCCAGTGGGAAGCGCTGTGGATGCTGCCCCGGACGTGGAGCAAGCGCCGCCAGTTCCGCCCCCTCCACCGGCTGAGCAGCCGGCAGATCCGCCAATTGTTGAAACAGTACCGCATCCCGCTCCGGACTCTGAGCGAGCAGGCGATCCCGCCGTTGCCGCCCCGCCGCCCCTGAACGCTTCCGCCGCACTGCAACCCGGCGCGTCCGTGCCCAAGGACCCCAATGCCTGCCCTGGCTGTGGCTGTCCCCAATTCCGAACCCTCTGCCACGGCAGCGATCGTCTGTATGCCACCACCACGGAGTCCTTTCTGGTCATCGAGTGCCGCGAGTGCCGGATGATGCGCCTCTACCCCTGGCCCGCGCCCGCCGAACTCGCCGCCTGTTACCCCGACAACTACTGGTTTGATCCAAACGCCGACCCGGCCGACCGCCTCGCCGAAGCCTGGCGCCGGTTTGTCCTCCGTGATCACGTCGCCTTTGCCCGCCGCGCCTTGAACGAATCCGGTGTCAGTGGACTTCCCGTTCTCGACGTTGGTTGTGGCGGCGGCCTCTTCCTGCGCGAACTTGGGATCCCTGAGAGCCAGCGCGTGGGTCTCGATTTTTCGCCGAGCGCCGCGGCCGTGGCCTGGAAGACCAACGGAGTGCCCGCCGTGTGCGGCGCACTGCCACGCGCACCATTCCGGCCCGGCACCTTCGGCCTGATCACGATGTATCACGTTCTCGAGCACCTCTACGATCCCGTGACCTACCTCGAGGCCGCGCGCTCCCTGCTGGCTCCCGGTGGACGGCTGATCGTGCAGGTCCCCAATGCCGCCTGCTGGCAGTTTCTCCTGCTCGGCGAACGCTGGAACGGGCTGGATATCCCCCGCCATCTGATTCACTTCAAGGAGCGGGACCTTGTCAACCTGCTCGAACACTGCGGCTACGAAATCATCCGCACCAAGCACTTCTCCCTGCGGGACAACCCCGCCGGCATGGCCACTTCATTGATTCCCGCCCTCGATCCGATGTCCCGCCGCGTCCGTGGTGTTGCCGAGCACAAGGCCGTGAAACTCCTCAAGGATGGGCTCTATTTACTGTTAACGCTCGCCGCCCTGCCCGTCGCCGCCCTCGAAGCCGCTTTCGGCGCCGGGTCCACCATCATGATCGAAGCCCGCCCCGCAAAGTCATGACTTACGCCCGGGCGCGCCAACTCCTGCCCGACCCGCTCGTCCGTTGGGTCTACCATTTCGAGGCGGAATTGGATCAGTCTGTCTTTACTTTCGCCCTCCATTTGCCTGAAGGCGCCCGAGTGCTCGATGCCGGGGCCGGCGAGGCCCGCCACGCTCCCTGCTTTGACCGTCAGCGCTATGTGGCTGTCGATCTCGCCGTCGGCGATGCCGAATGGGACTACCGCCACCTCGATGCCATCGCCGACCTCGCCGCCCTCCCCTTCGCAACTGCCAGCTTTGACGCCGCTCTCAACATCGTCACCCTCGAACACCTCCCCGAGCCCGCGGCCGCCCTCGCGGAGATCGCACGCGTCCTTCGGCCCGGCGCGCCGCTGCTGATCGTCGCACCCCACCAGTGGGAAGTGCATCAAGCTCCTCACGATTACTTCCGCTACACCTGCCACGGGTTACGCTACCTGCTTGAAAGAGCCGGATTCGCGGCTGTCGAAATCCGTCCCGTCGGTGGACTCTTCCGCCTCCTGGCCCGCCGTTTCTGGGCCGCCGCGTTGCTGTTCCGGCCTCCCTGGCGCTGGCTGGCGCTGCTCGTGTGTGCGCCTGCCGCCCTGCTGCTGCCCGTCTTTGATTCCGTGGACCGCCACGGCGACTACACCCCCGGCTACATCGCCCTCGCCCGGAGGAACCCGTGACCGCCCTCCGCCTTCTCCCTTTCATCGTCCTCGCCGCCGCCAGTCTCGCCTTGGCGCAGGCACCCTTCTCGGGTGACTCCGCTTACAAGCTCACCGCGGAGGTCGTCGCACTCGGGCCCCGTCCTCCAGGCTCGGCCGCCGCCAGGAAGATGCACGCGCTGATCGTCTCCCGGCTGAAGTCCTGGGGTTGGCAGGTCGAAGAGGATGCCTTCACTGCCTCCACGCCTATCGGGCGCCTGCCGATGAGGAACATCATCGCCCGCCTTCCGGGTCAGCCCGGTGGACGGATTCTCGTCGTCTCCGGCCACACCGACACCAAGAAACTCGCCATCAACTTCGCCGGCGCCAATGATGCCGGCTCTTCGACGGGCTTTCTCCTGGAACTCGCGCGCGTCTTCCGCAACGCCAAACTCAAGCACGATCTCGTCCTGGTCTTTTTCGACGGTGAAGAAGCCATCCGCGACTGGAGCGACAAGGACTCCCTCTACGGGTCCCGCCATCTGGCCGCCCGCTGGTACAAGGACGGCACCATCGCTCGCATCAATGCCCTCATCAACGTCGACATGATCGGCGACCGGGATCTTGTGCTGCTCAAGGAGAGCTTCTCCTCCGAACCTCTCCAGCGCCTGGTCTGGTCCGTTGCCCGTGAACTCGGCTACGCCCACCACTTCGGCAACCAGGGTTGGGCGGTGGAGGACGATCACACCCCGTTTCTTCGCCTCGGCGTTCGTGCCATCAATCTGATCGACTTCGACTACGGCCCCAACAACTCCTGGTGGCACACCGACGAGGACACGATGGACAAATTGAGCCCGAAGAGCTTCGAAGTGGTCGGCCGGGTGGTCGCCGAAACGCTCAAACGGCTGGACCGCTAATCCGCATCCAGGCGCGCGGCCAGTTGGCGGGCAACGGTGTCCGCGTCCTCGCGGTTCAACCCGCGGACCCCTGCGAGCCAACTCCCCTTGCTGAACAGGAACGTGGGCGTGCCCGCGTCGTCGCCAAAAAACCCGCCGAAGTGCGCCACGAACTTCGGCTCAACCAGCGAATTCTTGTAGTCGAGCAACATCGTGGCAGCCGCAGTGGGCGTTGCTGCTCGCACGAGAAACATTTCGTACTCTTTGCCCGCGCGCTTGTACTTCGCCAGATTGCCGCCCGGCAGGAAGGCCTTGCCGAGCAGCGAAGTCTCGACCAGCGTCACTTCCCCGCGCTCCGCCATCGGGAAGCGGCGGGTCTGATCCGTGGGCTTGGGTGCCGCAGGCGCGGCTGGTTGCTTTGCGACCTCCGGCGCCGGGGCTGAACTGCAACCGGCGAGGAGGAGCGCGACGGCGCAGAAAGAGAAAAGGGCCGTGAGTCTCACGGCCCTGATCCTATCATGCCAGCGCTCAACGAGGCTTCTTGTGCGTGTGCCGGTCGTAAATCAGGCCGGCGGCTCCGCCGCTGATTGCTCCGATTGCCGCGCCCTTTCCACCACCAGCGAGCGCGCCGATGGCGGCGCCGGTCCCCGCACTGCCCCCGACAATGGCGATCGACTTCCCGGTCGAACGGCCCTGTCTCCTCGGTGCAGCAGCGGGGGCGGGGGCCGTCCGTGAGGCCGGCTGCATCGGCCTCGCCCGTGCGTCCTCGGGCAGCGCATAGCCGACCATTCTGCCTTCGTGGTCATACAAAGGGCCAACGTAACCCGGGACTTCAGCCATCGGAACCGGCATCTGCTCCGTCATGGGCCTCGGTGCGGGCTCACGGTCCTTCAGCATCGTGACGCCGCCAATCGCCAAACCGCCGAGGACGGCGCCAAGAATTCCGATACGCAGTTGGGTCCACATATCAGACGCCCTTGCAGTTCGGGAGCCAATTTTGCAAATGACCTGCTTGCAACATCTTGTGGCTTTCCTGCCGGGCGCGCCGGTCAGAATTGCCGGAGAATTTTTCCGCCTTCAGGCCAGGACGGCCTTAATCAGCTTGCCATGGACATCCGTCAACCGGAAATGCCGCCCCTGGAATTTGTACGTCAGCCGCTTGTGATCGATGCCCAGGCAATGCAGAATCGTCGCCTGCAGATCGTGGACATGCACCGGATCCGCCGTCACGTTGTAGCTGAATTCATCCGTCTCGCCGATCCGCACTCCCGCCTTGATCCCGCCGCCCGCAGCCCACATGACGAAGTTTCTCGGATGATGGTCCCGCCCGTAATTCGATTCCGTCAGCCGGCCCTGACAGTAGACCGTTCGTCCGAACTCGCCGCCCCAAACGACCAGGGTGTCCTCCAGCAACCCCCGCTGCTTCAGGTCCGCCACCAGCGCCGCGGTCGGCTGATCCGTCCCCTGGCACTGCAAGCGCAAATCCCGAGGCAGGTCGTTATGTTGATCCCAGCCGCGATGATAGAGCTGAATGAAACGGACCCCCCGTTCGGCCAGGCGCCGCGCCAGCAGACAGTTCGCCGCGTATGTGCCTGGTTTGCGCGACTCGGGTCCGTAATTTTCGAACGTCGTCTCCGGCTCTTTCGTCAGATCCATCAACTCCGGCACCGATGTCTGCATCCGGTACGCCATCTCGTACTGCGCGATTCGCGTCTCGATCTCGGGATCCCCGAATGAAGTGTGCTTGATCCGGTTGATCCGCTCGATCGTGTCCAGTATCGACCGCCGCGTGTCCTTCGCCACGCCCGGCGGATCGTTCAGAAACAGCACCGGGTCCGCGCCCGAACGCAGTTTCACCCCCTGGTGGCTGGACGGCAGAAATCCGCTGCCCCACAGCCGCGAAAACAGCGGCTGATCCGTATTCAGAGCGTGTGCCTGCGACAACAGCACAATAAACGACGGCAGATTCTCGTTCTCGCTCCCGAGACCATAACTGACCCACGCACCCATCGATGGCCGCCCAGGCTGCTGGAATCCGCTCTGAAAGAACGTGATCGCCGGATCGTGGTTGATCGCCTCGGTGTGCATCGTCTTGATGATTGCGAGGTCGTCCACGATCTTCGCCGTGTGGGGCATCAGTTCGCTGACCCACGTCCCGGTCTGTCCATATCGCTGGAAACTGAAGATCGACGGAGCCACCGGCAACGAACTCTGCCCTGACGTCATCCCCGTGATCCGCTGGCCCATCCGGATCGAATCCGGCAGATCAATGCCCCGGTGCTTCGCAAGCCCGGGCTTGTAGTCGAAAGTGTCCAACTGCGAAGGACCGCCGGACTGGTGCAGCAGAATCACCCGCTTTGCCTTGGGCGCGAAATGCGGAAGCCCTTCCAGACCGCCGCCTGCCTGAGCGGCGCGGGGTAGCAGTGCTGCCAGCGCGGCAGCGCCAAGGCCGGTCGCCGCGCGGCCGAAGAAGTGCCGGCGCGTCAGTGTGAACAGCAGTTCGTGCTCGGGCGTCATCATGCGACTTACTCCTTGGTCACCGATTCGTCGAGGTTCAACAGAATCGTGCAGATGTTCGTCCATGCCGCCAGTCGCGGCGCCTCAATCGCCGCCTCCGCGGGCTTCTCACCCACCGCCAGCAAGGCTCGTGCTGCTTCGGGATCCCGTTGGTAGGCCCCCACTTGATGGGCCAACGCCCCCCTCAACACGCGCAGTTCCTGCGCCTGTGGCAAACGTGCGGTCACCAGTTGAAAGGCCTTTCGCAGGCGCATGTCGTCGTTGCGTGCGCTGACATCGCTGAGCACACGCGCTGCGAGATGCCGAGCCGCCTCCACGTAAGTCGGGTCATTCAAGGTCACCAGCGCCTGCAACGGCGTGTTGGTGACCGCGCGCCGCGACGTGCACTTTTCCCGGTCGGGCGCATCGAATGTCACCAGCGACGCCGGCGGCGCCGTCCGCTTCCAGAACGTATACATCGCCCGCCGGTACAGCTTGTCGCCGTGGTCCTGTTCATACTCCTGCGCCGTGAACGCTTCGCCGAACGCCAATTCTTCCCACAAGCCCGGCGGCTGATACGGCAGCACCGACGGTCCCCCGATCGTCTTCACCAACAACCCGCTCGCTGCCAGTGCGTTGTCCCTGACCATCTCGGCGGGCAATCGTCTTCGCGGCCCGCGCGCCAGCAACCGGTTCTCGGGATCCCGCTCCAGTAACTCCGGTGTGACCTGCGACTGCTGCTGGTACGCCGCCGAGGTCACAATCAACCGGATCAGCCCCTTCACGTCCCAGCCGCTCTCGACGAACTCCACCGCCAGCCAGTCCAGCAACTCCTGGTGGACCGGTGGTTCACCCTGGCTGCCGAAGTCTTCACTCGTCTTCACAATCCCGAAGCCGAACAGCATCTGCCAGTAGCGGTTCACCGCCACCCGCGCCGTCAGCGGATGCTCTGGCGAGGTCAGCCACCGGGCAAGCGTCAGGCGGTTCGCCTTTTCGCCCGAGGGCAGCGGCGGCAGCATCGCCGGCACACCCGGCAGTACCTTCTCGCCCTTCTGCGTGTAGTCTCCGCGTCCCAAGACGTAGGTGTCTCGCGGCGTCTCCGCCTCGTCCATCACCATCACGGTTGGAATCTCTTCCACCAGGTCGATCCGCTCTTCCCGCAGTGCAAGTAATTCGCGATAGGCCTCGCGGAACTGCTCCGGCGCCTCGTGTTTCAGGTAGTAATCGCGCAGCGCGCCCGCCGTCTCGCGGTTGCGCTTGCCCGGCGTTGCCAGAACAACCTCCACCGGATAACGGACGGCAAGCTGTTCGACCTCCCCTTCCCCCAGCGGCCGGTCATAAAAACGCAGGTCGTCGATCCGACCCTTGAACGGCGCGCCCGCCTTCGCAGCGCCAATCGTCAACGGCGCTTCCACGCGGAACCCCTCGGGCAACGTGTCCTGGACAACATCCAGCGCAACGGGCTTTCCATCCACAAACAGCCGCAATCCCGCTGCGCGGCCCGAGCCATCACCCGTGACACTCAGATGGTGGTTATCATTCTGCAAGAAGACGTAGTCCCGTGAGCGCACAATCAGCGCCCGCCCCGGGTCTCCGCCCAGCAGGCGAATCTCCACCGGGTGTCCGCGCCGCAGACGCGGCAGCGTGCGGGGCTTCGCCAGCGCCAGTTCAAACCCCTTCATCCCGCCGCTGCTCAACTCCAATTGCTGCAGGATCGGCTGCCCCTGCTGCCGCCCCGCGCGGACCCACACACTCACGCTGAACGGCCGTGACACGTCCAGCGCCGAAGCCGGAAACTCCGCCACCGTCGCCGAATCGAAGTTGGCGCCATTGCGGATCGAACCCGCGCCAAACGCGATGTCGCCCGTCAGCACACGCCCGTGCCGGAACTGCCCGGAGATATCCGACAGATTCCCGTCCAGTTCATACCAGGCCCGCAGCCCGCGCACCGGTGAAGCCGGCACATGGTCGAATCGCTCCCGCTGCCACCGCCGCAACAGCAACTCGATCACTTCATCATCGAGTTCCGCGCGCCGCGCTTCCGTCTTCGCGTCGATCGCGTCCAATCGCTGCTGCTGCGCCTCGTTCGGCAACGGCAGGAACGGCTTGGCATTCCCGTAGCGTCCGTCCAGGCCTTCCTCGCTGGTCGTGTTGAAAAACGCCGCGAACCGGTAGAAATCCTTCTGGCTGATCGGGTCGTACTTGTGGTCGTGGCAGCGGGCGCAGCCCATCGTCAGACCCATCCAGACCGTCGCCGTCGCGTCCACGCGGTCCACCACATACTCGGTCTGATACTCCTCCGGAATCGCGCCTCCCTCGAAGTTAATCATGTGATTCCGGTTGAACCCGCTCGCGATCTTCTGATCGAGCGTTGCGTCCGGCAGCAGGTCCCCGGCGATCTGTTCCACCGTGAACTGATCGAACGGCTGGTTCCGGTTGAACGCCCGGATCAGCCAGTCGCGCCATGGCCACATGTCTCTGTGCGAGTCAATGTGAAACCCGTGCGTGTCGGCATACCGCGCGAGATCCAGCCACTCCATCGCCATCCGCTCGCCGTAGTGGGGCGAGGCCAGCAACCGGTCCACCAGCCGCTCGTACGCGCCTGTTGCACGGTCGTTGACAAACGCCGCCACCTCCTCCGGCGTGGGCGGCAGCCCCGTCAAATCAAAACTCAACCGGCGGATCAGCGTCTCGCGCGGCGCCGCCTTTGCCGGTTTCAGCCCTTCCCGCTCCAGACGCGCCAGAAGGAACAGGTCCACCGGGTTCTTCACCCAGCTCTTCGCATTCACCACAGGCGGAGCCGGACGCTTCGGCGCCCGGTACGCCCAGTGCTCGTCCCACTTCGCCCCTTCGTCGATCCAACGCTTCAGCGTGTCTACTTGCGCGTCCGTCAGGCTCAGCCCCGAAGCAGGAGGCGGCATCCTTAGGGGCTTCTTTGCGTGTGAAACACGCACAAAAAGCCTCGATTTCGCACTATTTCCCGCCTCGATCGCCTTCCTTGCGCCCTCTTCCGTGTCCAGCCGCAGATTCGCCATCCGCGTCGCCGAATCCGGCCCGTGGCAGTGGAAGCAATTGTCCGAAAGTATCGGGCGAACTTCCCGATTGAAATCAACGCCCGGCGCGGCGGCGGCGAGCACAGTCCCGAATGTGAGTGCGAAGTAAAGGCGCAGCATCCCGTGTCAGCCCGCTTTTGCAGATCTTGGTATCGTATCGCAGCGCCATTCCGGGCGCCAGCCTCCCCGCTATACCATGGAGGGATGAAACGCCTCGGCCTCTTCCTCGCCGCGTCCCTGTTGACCGCCGCCCCGCCGTTCGTCGAAAAGCAGGACATCTTCCCGCTCGACCGCCAGCACAACCATGGTTCCTCCATTGTTGAACTCCCCAATGGCGACCTCCTCGTCTGCTGGTACCGCGGTTCAGGCGAACGCCAGGCCGATGACGTCGCCGTGCTTGCCGCCCGCAAAAAAAAGGGCGCCTCCGCCTGGTCCGCCCCGTTTGTGCTCGCCGACGTCCCCGGCTTCCCCGACACCAACCCCGTCCTCTGGATCGACCAGAAACAGCGCCTCTGGTTCTTCTGGCAGACCATCGTCGCCAATGAATGGCACACCGCCGTCACCCAGATCCGCATTTCCTCCGACTACCTCAACGACGGCCCGCCCAAATGGGAATCCAGTCAGCCCCTTTTCCTCAAACCCCGCAACATCGAGGAGCGCGTGAAGGAGGCCGCCGCGCGCCAACCCGATGGCGTTGCCGGAAAATTCTGGCAGACCATGCTGAAACGCTCCGCCGACAAGTACTTCTCGCGCATGGGCTGGATGGGCCGCGCCAAGCCCTTCCAAATGCCGTCGGGCCGCATTCTGATCCCCCTGTATTCCGACGGCTTCAGCTTCTCCCTCGTCGCCATCAGTGATGATCACGGCGCCACGTGGTTCGCCAGCGAACCCATCCTCGGCGGCGGCGGCGTTCAACCCAGCTTCGCCCGGCGCCGCGACGGTACCCTCATCGCCTACATGCGTGACAATGGCCCGCCCCCCAAGCGCGTTCAGATCAGCGAATCCCGCGATAACGGCGAAACCTGGACCATGGCCGCCGACTCCGACCTCCACAACTCCGGAACCGGTCTCGAAGTCCAGACCCTCAAGGACGGCCGCTGGCTCCTCATCAACAACGACACCGAGCGTGGCCGCCACCAACTCACCCTCTCGCTGTCGGATGACGAAGGCCGCTCCTGGAAATCCAACCGCCGGCTCGAATTCGATCCCCGCCCCGAACGCGCCAGTTCCTTCCACTACCCCTCCATCATGCAGTCCGCCGATGGCTCCATCCACGCCAGTTATAGCGTGTTTTTGAATCATCTCGACAACGGCGAGCCCCGCAAAACGATCCGTTACGCCCGCTTCAACACCGAGTGGATCGAGGCCGGCGGCCCCGAGTAGTGGATTGGGGGGCTTGACTCCGCCGCCCACGGCGATATTGTGGGGGTGTCAGGAGGCCAAGCCATGTCCCTCATCCCCATCACTTACGCGCTCTCCTTCATCGCTGCCGTGCTGCTGCTGTGGCGCTTCGGCGGCGCACGCTGGTACTGGCATATTGCCGCCGTGCTCGTCGCCCTCGGCATCGGGCTGATGCCTCAGATCGAAGGTATGCAGGGTACCGCTTACGACATCGTCGTCGGCTGCGCGTTCATCTTTCTGTTCATCTGGGGCGCCGGCATCATCGTCAACCCCGTCGGCCGCAATGCCGCACGTTAGCTGCCGCCCCCGCCGCTAGCCCGCCAGTACGCACAAGTCCGGCAACTGGCGGTACTGCTGTTCGAAGTCCAGACCATAGCCGATCACGAAGCGATTCTCTATCTCGAATCCTACGTAATCGGCCTGGATCTCGACCTTCCTTTGCGACGGCTTGTCCAGAAAAGCGATCGTTTTCAGGCTCAGCGGCCGCCGCTGCTCGAGATTGCGCCGCAGGTAGCTTAGCGTCAGCCCCGTGTCGATGATGTCTTCCACCAGCAGCACGTGCTCGCCCTCTACCGGCTTGTCCAGATCCTTCGTGATCTGAACCTGCCCCGAGGATGTCGTCCCGACATAGCTCTTTGTCCCCATGAAATCCAGCCGGACCGGAATGCTCAGGTGCCGCACCAGATCCGCCATGAACATGAACGAGCCCTTCAACACCCCCACGACCACCACGCTCTGTCCGGCATAGTCCGCGTTGATCTGCGCGCCCAATTCCGCTACTCGCTCCGCGATACGCGCGGCCGGGATGAAGACCTCGATTTTCGCTCCTGACATGGCCGCTAGTCGTAGCTACCCACACGACGAACCCAGATATTCCGGAAACTCGTCGCTTCATTGTGGTTTTGCAGCACCAGCGGCGCCTCGGGTCCGTGCGCCTCGAATGGCTTGTGAATCCGGTGCGCCATCTGGCCGACGAACGCCTGCCCGTGGTGCACAGCAACGCCATTGTGAATCACCGTCACCACCGGCGGGCTCACCATCTTGCCGCCCTCGAACTTCGGCGCCTTAAACAAAATGTCGTAGCTGTTCCACTCCTCTTCCGGGTTCGTCGCATTCTTCAGCGGCGGAAACTGCCCGTACATCGACGCTGCCTGCCCGTCCGCATACGTCTCATTGTTGTAGCTTTCCAATACCTGAATCTCGTAGCGGCCCATCAGGATCACACCCGAATTCCCGCGGTTCTGCCCGCACTTCGCGATCCCCGGCTTCCATTCCAGGTGCAGTTGGATATCGCCAAACTGCTCTTTGGTCACCAGGTCGCCCCGGCCGGCCACCGTCAGCGTGCCATTCTCCACTTTCCACTGCGGCGCCAGTTCCTCGCCGCGCCGGAAGGATGTCCACCTGTCCAGCCCCTTCCCGTCGAATAGCACGATCGCGTCCGACGGCGGCGGCGTCGCCACCACGCTGCCCTTCACCCGCTCCGGCCTCGGCCGGTCGATGTCGTGCACCTTCCAGGGCTGCCCCGGAATCTGCGGCGTGTCGCGATAACCCGGCGGGTCGGGGCAGGGAACCGGCTTCGGAGCCTGCGCGCAAACGGCCGTCGTGGCCGCCGCGAGAATCATGGTCAGCGTGGCGATTCGTTTCATGACGATAGTTACTAATTTACCAGCGCAGCTTCAGGTCGGCGGTCCACCTCTCCCCGGACGCCATCATCTCCCCCCACGTCACCGTCCCGTGCTTGTACGCCGCCATCCGTCCCAGAATCGCTGTCAGGTTCGACTCCACCGCCGTCTCCGCGTTGTTCACCGGCTTGTTCTCCCGGATCGCCTGAATGAACGCCTTCACGTTGTTGATCGCTCCGTCCCTGAACGTGTTGTCCTTCTCCGCGCCCATCCACGCGTTCGGTCCGTTGATCCGGACCATCCCCCCGTAGTGCGTGTCGGCCATGCCGTTCAGCCCGAAAACGCGCACACACAGATCGCTGAACGCGTTCGTCAACTGGTGCGACGAGAAATCCGCGTGCACCCCGTTCGGATAATCGTAATGCACCAGGAAGTGATCCCAAGCGTCCGAACCTTCATAGCCGGTCCCTTCCCAGTTCGTCCGCCCGCCCGTTCCGGTCGCCTTCAACGGGTGGCCTTGCAGGAACCAGTTCGCCACATCGATCACATGAATGTTCTGCTCGACGATGATGTCCCCGCCCAGCACCTTGTCCATGTAGAAATTCATCAACCGGCGCTGCCCCGGATCCATCCCCGGACGCCCTTTGTCTTTTGACGGACGCCCCGCGAAATAGAACACCTGCGAAAACACCGGCGCCCCCAGATCCCCCCGGTGAATCCGCCGCGCCGTCTCCTGATACACCGGCTGCGCCCGCGTCTGGAAGTCCACCAGATAACTCAAATTCTTCTTCTTCGCCGCCGCCGCCGAAGCCAGCACGTCCTGGCAACCCCACACGTCCACCGCCACCGGCTTCGCCATGAAAACATGCTTCCCCGCCTCCACCGCCGCCCTTGCATGCTCCGGATGAAAGTACGTCGGCGTCTCGATCACCACCGCGTCCACCTTCGAGTTCGCCAACTCCCGGAACGCATCCGGTCCATGGTACGCCCGCCCCGCGTCCACGGTGAACTTCTCCCGGGTCCGGTCCAGATTGGCCTTGATCACGTCCGCCAGCGCGACAATCCGTGCACCGGCGAACTCGGGAAAGAACGGCCCAATCCAGTTGCCCCGCCCCCCGCAGCCCACAATCCCGATCTCAACCGTCGAGTTGGCCTGCGTCCCGAAAGCTGTCCGGGGCTCCACCAGCAACAGCCCGCCCGCGCCGGCCGCGCGCAGGAAATTCCGGCGATCCGAATCACCCATTTCTTCAAAGCCCTCCTTGCACGGAGGACTCTATCACACCCCGCCTCAGCCCGGCAGCAGCTTCGTGATGTCGTTGTACAGCACAAACACCACGATCATCATCAGGAACACGAACCCCAGCTTGAAGATATTCTCTTTCAACTGCAGGCTCAGGTCGCGCCGCATGAAGATCTCGATCAGCAAGAGCAGGATCACGCCGCCGTCCAGAATCGGAATCGGCAGCAGATTGAAGATGGCCAGATTCAGACTCACCGTAGCCATCAGGCCGATGAACGTAAATGGACCCTCGCGCGCCGCCTGCCCCGACAATTGCGCAATCCCGATCGGCCCCTCCAGCGACTTCGCCGAACTCCGCCGCTCCACAATCGACTGCAGGAACCGGAAGATCAGCGTCGCCCCCTTCACATTCTGGTTCACCGACTCCCGCACCGCCTCAGCCGGACCCAATTGCGTGTAAATCACCCGCGGCGCCAGTTTGATCCCGATCAGCCACCGCTGCTCACCCGTGCCATCGTCACTCCGCGCCGGCGTGATCGACATCGCCCGTGTCTCGCCGTTGCGCCGATACACCAGATCCACCGGCGCACCATCCGACGCCGCCAGCGCATCATGAATCGTGAACACCGTCCGGATCGGCTCGCCATTGATCGACACCAGCACATCGCCGGTCTTCAAGCCCTTCTTCTCCGCGTCCATGCCCGGCAGAAGGCCGCCCACCTCGATGTCCGTCTGCTCAGCCCAGCCCGCTGAACCCACGCCCGTCTTCTCGTCCAGCTTCGGTGTCACCACCAGCCGCAACTCCTCCGCGCCGCGCTTCACCAGCATCGGCATCGGCTTGTCCGCGCTGACCACCTCGCGCAGCACGATATCTTCCCACGTCGGCCCTTGCTGGTTCTCCACCTGGATAATCACATCGCCCAGTTGCACCCCCGCCTTCTCCGCCGCGCCGCCCGGCTTGAGGTACCCGACCGTCGCCGGTGCACCCGCATTCGCCAACTGCGGATACCGGACCATGAACAGCCCCGCCAGCAATGCCACCGCCAGCACGATATTCATCGCCGGACCCGCAAATACCACGATCAACCTCTGCCATCGTGGTTTGGCTTGAAAACCCCGAGGGTCTTCTTCGTCCCCGGGCTGCTCCCCGGCCATCTTTACGTAGCCCCCAAACGGGATCATCGACACCCGGAAGTCCGTCTCGCCCCGCCGGAATCCGAACAACCGCGGTCCGAACCCGATGCTGAACGCGTCCACGCGCACGTCAAACCAGCGCGCCGCCCAGTAGTGGCCCAGCTCGTGGATCACAATCATGACCCCGATCAGTACCAGCAGCCACCAGAGATTTTCAAAAAATGCCATCGTCCCTTTATCCTTTGTGAACACTCGGGAGCGCAACTCCCGCCGGCACTCCGGCCCGCTCTTCCGCGACTTCCGCCGCGATCCGCCGGGCCTCCCGGTCCACGGCCAGTACGTCTTCGATCGACTCCGCCGCCCGCGTTCCCGCACGCGACAACGTCTCCTCTACCACCTCCGCGATCCCGGGAAACGATAACCGCCTCGCCAGAAACGCTTCCACCGCCACCTCGTCCGCTGCGTTCAACACGCAACCCGCCGTTCCCCCCGCTGCCTGCGCTTCATACGCCAGCCGTAACAGCGGGAACTTCTCCAGATCCGGCGCCGTGAACTCCCACGTCCGCGCTTCCCCCCAGTCCAGCCTCGGCACGGGCGCTTCCAGCCTCTCCGGCCACGTCAGGGCATACTGAATCGGCATCCGCATGTCCGTCGCACAAACCTGCGCAATCACACTGCCGTCGTTATACTCCACCATCGCGTGGACCGTGGACTGCGGGTGCACGACCACCTCCACCTCATCGGCCGGAAAATCGAAAAGCCAGCATGCTTCGATCACTTCAAAGCCTTTGTTCATCAATGTGGCCGAGTCAATCGTGATCCGCTGGCCCATCTTCCAGGTTGGATGATTCAGAGCCTGCTCCGGTGACACTTCCTTCAAGGCTTCCTTCGGCGTGTTCCGGAACGGGCCCCCCGAAGCCGTCAGGATCAGCTTCGTGACCTCCCCCCGCCGCCCCGCGCGTAAACACTGATGCGCTCCGTTATGCTCGCTGTCCACAGGAATCAACTCCGCCCCGTGCTCCGACACCGCCGTCATCACCAGCGACCCCGCCGCCACCAGCGTCTCCTTGTTCGCCAGCCCGATCCGCTTGCCCGCGCACGCCGCCGCGTACGTCGCCTCCAGACCCGCCACCCCCACGATCGCCGACAACAGAACGTCCGTCTCCGCCGCGACCGCCGCAGCCCGGTATGCCGATACCCCAGCAGCCAGTTCCGGATGCTCCCCCCGCGCCAGTCCCAACCCCTCAAGCGCCAACCGCAGAGCAGGAATGTCTTCCTCCTCCGCCACAATCGCCACTGCCGGCCGGAATTCCACCACCTGCCGCGCCAGTTCCGCCACGTTTCGCCCCGCGATCAACGCATACACCCCAAACCGGTCGCTCCGCCGTCGGACCACGTCCAGCGTGCTCTGCCCAATACTCCCCGTCGAACCCAATATCGTCAAGCGCTGCATGCGGAAACCTTCGCCATCATATCATCCATGATTCGCCATCCCGCCATCTGGATGGACTCGCTGATGTAACGATCGCAGCCATTTCCCCACTCGCCCGCCTCAGAAGCACTTGAGCCCCCGTCGTCAGACGGGGGCCCGTACTCTGTCCGAATATCGTTTCTCGCAGATGAAGCCTTGTTCATCGAATCTGTTTTTGAGGAGGAAGCAAGACCCAGAGGGCGCCAGGGAGGTGAATGCTTCAGGGGTCTTTTTTGAGGTTAGTCTCGCTTTGGTGGGAGTTGCCTCCCTGGCTTGATTTCAGTCTCTCATAGAAATTCCGGCAATGCAAGAACTTTCTACAAAAAATTGTAGATCACTCGCCCTCCTTCTTCACCTCAACCCCCGCCATCCGCTCTAACACCTTGATTGTAGAGCAGATATCCTCTTCTCCATGCCCTTCCGCAATCGCCATCTGGAAAATCTGCCTCGTCAGCCCCGTCAAAGGCAGCGGCACATCCAGTTCCGCCGCCGATTCCAGCATCAGTCCGATGTCCTTGTGCATCCATCTCACTGAAAAATTGGTACTAAAGTCCCGCCGGAAGACATACGGAGCCTTAAACGACACCAACCCGCTCCGCGCCGCCGAGTTGCTCAGGATCTCCACCATCAACTCCGGGTCCACCCCCGCCTTCGACGCCAGCACCATCCCTTCGTTAAACGCCTGTAACAGATTGGAAAGAATGAGATTCTGGCTCAACTTGGCATGCAGCCCTTTCCCCGTACCTCCACAGTAGTAGAGCTGTTTTCCCATCGGCTCCAGGTAGATTTTCACTTTTTCATAGATCGCCGGGTCGCCGCCCACCATAAACGTCAGCGTTCCCCCCTCCGCCCCGGGCTTCGACCCCGTGCAGGGTGCATCCAGGAAGTGCGCCCCCTTCTCCGCCAGCGCCGCCGCCGCCCGGTGCGCGTACGACACCGCCACCGTCGAGCAGTCCACCACCACCGCCCCCGGCCGGATCGATTCGATCAGCCCCCCCTCGCCCAGCGTCACCGCCTCCGACATCGCCGTGTCCCCCACGCACAGGAAGATGACGTCGGCCTGCGCAGCCACCTCCGCCGGTGTCTCGCAGACCGCCGCCCCTTCCGCGTAATCCCCCGCCAACCTCACCGCCTTCGCCGCCGTGTGCGACCACAACGCCACGCGCTGCCCCGCCGCCAACAGGTTCCGGGCCATCGGATAGCCCATGATGCCGAGTCCAAGAAATCCGAGTGTCATTGGCCTGCATTGTAGAACGGCGGGCCCCGGTGCGACAATCGGGTCAAGTGCCATGTCGCAGCCCAAAGTCCTCATCACCAAACGCATTTATCCCGAAGCGGTCGCTCTCATCCGCCCCCATTGCGAAGTCGATTATGTCGATTCCGACGCCGGCCTCTCCCCCGAGGAACTGATCCAGCGCGCTCGAGGCTGCCAGGCCATCGTCAGCCAGCTCACCGACAAACTCCCCGCCGCCGTCCTCGCCCAACTTGATGGCGTTCGAGTCATCGCCAATGTCGCCGTCGGATACGACAATATCGACGTGCCTGCCGCCACCGCCCGCGGCATCCTCGTCACCAATACCCCCGATGTCCTCACCGAAACCACCGCCGACTTCGCCTTCGCCCTCCTGATGGCCGCGGCGCGCCGCGTCGTCGAAGGCCACGCCTTCGTCCATTCCGGCAAGTGGGGCAAGTGGCTCATTGACCTCCTTGTCGGCCAGGACATCCACCACCGCACTCTCGGCATCTTCGGCATGGGCCGCATCGGACAGGCCGTCGCCCGCCGCGGCAGAGGGTTTTCCATGAACATCCTCTATTCCGACGCTGCCCCCCTCTCGCCCGAACTCGAAGCCGAACTCGGCGCCCGCCGCGTGTCCAGGGAAGATCTCCTCCGCGAGTCCGACTACGTCAGCCTCCACGTTCCCCTTACCCCCGAAACCCGCCACTTCATCGGCGCCGCCGAACTCGCTCTCATGAAGCCTTCCGCCATTCTCGTCAACACCGCCCGCGGCCCCGTTGTCGATGAACCCGCCCTTGTCGAAGCGCTTCGCAACAAAACAATCGCCGCTGCCGGCCTCGATGTCTTTGAAGAGGAACCCAAAGTCCACCCCGGACTTCTGGAACTCGATAACGTCACCCTTGCCCCCCACATCGCCAGCGCCTCGGTCGCCACCCGTCGCCGCATGTCCGAAATGGCCGTGGAAAACGCCCTCGCCGTTCTCCTGGGCCGCCGCCCGGCCAACCTCCTCAATCCGGAGGCCTTCCAGCCCTAGTCCTCAGGCCGCCGCGGCTTTGCGGTTCCCCACCAGCAACCGGAGCAGAAGTACATCGGCCGGTTGATAACACGTGATCGCCAGATTCTCGCTGTGCTCGTCCGATTCCAGTATGTGGTGGCGCACCAGCTCACGCAGCTCTTCCAGGCTAACCTCTAGTAAGCGCGCCACTTCCGTCTCGGTATAGTGCCCTCTCGGGGGCCTGGTCAAGTTCATGTTGCCTGCCTGTTCCGGTGCCCTTCATCCGTAGTGTAGGCCGCCATTCCCATTCTCCCAATTGGGAGGAGTCCTTAGATTATTCATGAAGTCTCCTACACCTCCGGAAGAGTCGCCTGTCTTCAGTACTAAGGTCCTCGCTCCCTTCGTTCCACTCACCCGTTCACGATAGAATCCAGGGGAAGCCAAAGCTCCACTCCAAGGAGGTGCCATGTCCGACCAACTCCCCAAACCGCCTCAGTCCCGCCGCTCCGCGGGCTCCCATCCCTCCACCGCCGTCCTCACCCGCGGTTACGACCCCCACCTCTCCGTCGGCAGCGCCCGCCCCGCCGTCTTCCGCTCTTCCACTTACGTCTTCTCCAGCCCCGAAAGCGCCGAACGCGCCTTCGAAATCGTCACCGGCCGCGACATTCCCGCCCCAGGCGAAACCCCCGAACTCATCTACTCCCGCTTCAACCACCCCAACGCCGAAATCCTCGAAGACCAGATCGTCCCCCTAGAAGAAGGCTCCGAATGGGCCGTCGTCTTCAATTCCGGCATGGCTGCCATCATGACCGCTCTCATGGCCCGCCTCGCCCCCGGCGATGCCATCGTCCACACCGTCCCCCTCTATGGCGGCACCCAGCACCTCCTCCACCGTCTCCTCGAACCCTGGGGCGTCGTCTGCCGCCCCGTCGTCGCCGGCCGCGGCCAGGAACTCGATGACGCCATCCGCTCCACCCCCCGCCTCAAATTCGTCCTTATCGAGACCCCCGCCAACCCCACCATGGTCATGACCGACATCCGGCGCGCCGCCCTCGCCGCCGCCCAGGTCGATCCCCGCCCCGTCGTTATGGTCGATAACACCTTCCTCGGCCCCGCCTTCCAGCATCCGATGATCTTCGGCGCCGACCTCGTCGTCTACTCCGCCACCAAGTACCTCGGCGGCTTTTCCGACCTCCTCGCCGGCGTCGTCCTCGGCGCCGACCCCGATCTCGAACGCGCCATCCGTGCCCACCGCGGCCTGTTCGGCAATATCCTCCAACCCGATGAATGCTGGATCCTCGATGGACGCCTCCCCACCGTCTCCCTGCGGATGAACCGCCAAAGCAAGAACGCCCAGCGCATCGCCGAATCCCTCGTTCGCCGTCCCGAGGTCCGCAAAGTCTTCTACCCCACCCTCTTCGATGACCCCGAACAGATTCGCGTCCGCCTCGCCCAAACCGACTACCCCGGCGCCATGATCGCCCTCGACCTCCACGGCGGTAAACCCGCCGCCTTCGAGTTCCTCCGCTCCCTCAAACTCGCCCATAACGCCGTCTCCCTCGGCGGCATGGAAACCCTCGTCTGTCACCCCAAAACCACCACCCACTCCGGCAACTCCCCCGATGAACTCGCCATCGCCGGCATCACCGATGGCCTCGTTCGCATCTCCGTCGGCGTCGAGGACTGGCGCGACCTCCTCCGCGACTTCGAACAGGCCCTCGACACCATCCATCCCCTCGCTACTTCATGAATGCTGTCATTGACAGCATTGACTACATCGGTGGAAGCGGAGGCGGCGGTGGCGGCGGTCCCACTTCCACCGCCTCTTCCTCCTCCTCCGGTTCAGTCACTGCCTGAAGCACAATATCCCACTCCTCTTCCTCCTCCTCCTCGACTTCCTCCTCCATCTCCTCCTCGATATCGATCTCTGCCAGCAACTCTTCTGCTGACGCCACCGCCGTCTCCGCCCCAGGAATCCGGTACCCCCGCCGTGCGTAGATCTTCGCCCTCGGAAACGCCTTCCGTCCCGCCGCCGACAGTTCCACGTCAATCTTCCTGAACTTCCCCTCGGGCCCCGCCGGCATCCGGTAGTACAGCGCCGGCCTCGTCCGGATCCGCCGGATCAATTCCGGAAACCCCTCTTCCGCGTTCTTCGCCGCCACCACCACGCCCCCCGTCTTCGCGACCGCCCCGCCAATCCCCTCCTCCAGAAACATCACATACGGCGCCGTGATCCGCAGATACCACTGCATCACCGTTCGTCCTCGCGAAGCCGTTACTAACCCATGCAGCGCCGCGTCCGCCTCCCACAACCGGTTCACCACCGCCCCCTCCTTCCGGCTCCGCAATCCCTGGTTGTCCGTGATGATCACCACCGCCCGCCGGCCCGCCCCCCGCCCCGTGCTCATCAAATATCGCGCCGCGTCATCCACCCCCGCAAGCAGAGCCGTCCCGCCTTCGAAACGCCCCGCCAGGACCCTCTCCCGTACAGTCCGCGTCACCCGCTCCAAATCCGGCGTCAGCCGCAGCAACAGCGTCGAACGCTCCTCGAACGTCATCACCGCCACCCGGTCGCCTTCCCGCAACTCCCGGAATGCCACCTCCGCCGTCGCCGCCACCTGCTCCACCGCGTTTTCCATGCTCCCGCTGATGTCAAACAACAGGACCAGATCCAGTGGCCCCTGCCCCTCCGTCAGGGCCGCCACCTCCTGCCGGACTCCATCATCCTTCACGACCAGATGCTCCGCCCGCAACGGCCCCACCGGCTGACCCTCGCGCCCCAATACCTCGAAATCCACCCGCACCAGGTTCGCTTCCGCTGTGAAAGTCGGCGCCGGCGGCTCCGCTGCCCAGACAGCCTGAGACACCACCAGCGCCAGCAGGCCCAGTCTGCCGCGCTTCATGCCTCAATTCTAAGGTGAAACCGGCGCTTTCCCGCGTCTTTCCGCGCCAAAAAACGCCTTCCGTTACTTCCGCAACGCCTTCCGCACCTTCGCCAGCAGCGCCTCGCGCTCCCCCTCCACCCATGCCTGCTCCACTTCGCCGTCCGGCAATCCCGCCACCTTCCCCAGAATCAGAAACGCCGGAAGCGCGTGCGGCAAATGCCGGAACTGCGCCATCTCCGTCAGCGCGGGCACCGCCCTTTCCTTCAAATGCGCCCTCGTTTGTTCGCTCAACGTGTCGAACAGCGTCAGCAGCGCCCGCGCCCCCTCCAGGCGGTCGCTCAACGCCGGCGCGTTCAACATCTCCACGAACCACGTCGTCCGGATCAGAATCTTCGACTCCGGCCGCGCCGCCAGTACCGCCAGCGCCTTCAATGCCCGCGCCGCGTTCGTCCGGACCGCCGGCGCCGGATCCCGCAAAGCCTGCTGCAAATCCGCCGCAATCGCCCCCTTTTCCGGCGCGTAACCCAGCACGTACGCCGCTATCGCCCGGTGATCCTCGTCCGCCGAATCCCGCAATACCTCCCGCAAAACCTCGAAATGTACCTCTGCCAACCCGACAAAGCGCTCCTGCAAAGCCCGCGGCGCCACCCCCGTCATCAGCGAATGGCCCGCCCGGAAATCCTCCGTCAAATCCTCCGGCGACGCCCGCCCGATCGTCTGCGTAAAGTCTTCATAAACCGAGACGATCGCCTCTGGCAACACCGCGGTCCCCCCCGGCGCCTGCCGCAAATCCAACCCCGGCTGTCCCCGCTCCTGCACTCCGATATACAGCACCACCTTCCCCTCCTCGCAACAAAATGCCTCCAGATGCGCCCGAACCACCCCGTCAATCGACTCCAGGATCTCCTCCGCCTCCACCCTCGACTTCGGCAGCGGCGACCCCGGCGCCAGACTCAACGCTTTCAGGATCTTCTCCGGCGACACCCGCCGGTTCCCGAATACCTCCAGGTACCCCGCCGCCGGTTGCCCCCAGGCAGCCACCACCATCACCAGTGCCATCCAGATGATCTTCATCGCTCTCGTCCGGTCCCTCACTCCTCCACAGTACCGCGATCCCCACTCCCATCCCCGGTGAGGTGGGGCATATTTACCAGCCAACCCCGCCGCTCCCGCCCCGCCCCCGCCCGGATTGGGTCATCTGACGCAATCCGGATTGAAGCATACAGGTTGCCCACTGGCGGTAAGTGGGTGTTTCCAGGACTCTTGCAGATAACCGCATCCGATTAGGATAGAATGGCAGAAGACTTGCGAGAGCGAGATTGAGATCTTTATGCCCCGAAAAAAAGTAACCCTGGACGGAAATGAAGCTGCCGCGTTTGTAGCCCATCAGACGAACGAAGTCATCGCGATTTACCCAATCACGCCTTCTTCGCCCATGGGCGAATGGAGTGACCAGTGGTCGAGCGAAGGCCGGCCCAATATCTGGGGCAGCGTCCCCTCGGTCATCGAAATGCAGAGCGAAGGCGGCGCCGCCGGCGCCGTCCACGGCGCTCTTCAGGCCGGTGCCCTCACCACCACCTTCACCTCGGCCCAGGGGCTCCTGCTGATGATCCCCAACATGTACAAGATCGCCGGCGAACTCACGCCCACGGTCTTCCACATCGCCGCACGCTCCCTCGCCGCCCACGCCCTCTCCATCTTCGGCGACCACCAGGACGTCATGAGCTGCCGCGCCACCGGCTGGGCCATGCTCGCCTCCAACTCGGTCCAGGAGGTCATGGATATCGCCCTCATCGCTCAGGCGGCCACCCTTGAAGCCCGCGTCCCCGTCATGCACTTCTTTGACGGCTTCCGCACTTCCCACGAAGTCGTCCGCGTCGAAGCCCTCGGCGTCGAGGACATGAAGGCCATGCTCCCCGATGAACTCATCCGCGAGCATCGCAGCCGCTCTCTCTCCCCCGACCGCCCCGTCATCCGCGGCACCGCCCAGAACCCCGACGTCTACTTCCAGGCCCGCGAAACCGTCAACCCCTACTACCTCGCCGCCCCCGCCATCTTCCAGAAGGCCATGGACCGCTTCGCCGAGGTCGTCGGCCGGAAATATAAACTCTTCGAATACGAAGGCGCCCCCGACGCCGAACGCGTCATCATCCTCATGGGCTCCGGCGCCGAAACCGCCCACGAAACCGTCCATGCCCTCACCGCCAAAGGCGAAAAGGTCGGCATGCTCAAGGTCCGCCTCTACCGGCCCTTCTCCGCCGAACACTTCCTCGCCGCCCTGCCCCCCTCCGTCAAGACCCTCGCCGTCCTCGACCGCACCAAGGAACCCGGCGCCACCGGTGAACCCCTCTACGAGGACATCATCACCGTCCTCAGCGAAGCCCAGGCCGCCGGCAAACTCCCCTTCGCCGCCATGCCCCGCGTCATCGGCGGACGCTACGGCCTCTCCTCCAAGGAATTCACCCCCGCCATGGTCAAGTCGGTCTTCGACGAAGCCGCCAAGGCCGATCCCAAAAACCACTTCACCGTCGGCATCAACGACGACGTCACCCACTCCTCTCTCACCGTCGACGCCTCCTTCTCCACCGAGGACCCCCAGGGTGTCCGCGCCCTCTTTTACGGCCTCGGCGCCGATGGCACCGTCGGCGCCAACAAGAATTCGGTCAAAATCATCGCCGAAGAGACCGACAACTACGCCCAGGGCTACTTCGTCTACGACTCCAAGAAGTCCGGCGCCATCACCGTCAGCCACCTCCGCTTCGGCCCCAACCCCATCCGCAGCACGTACCTGATTTCTCACGCCAGCTTCATCGCCTGCCACCAGTTCTCGTTCCTCGAACGCCTCGACATGCTCCGCTGGGCCGAGGAAGGCGCCACCTTCCTCCTCAACGCCCCCTTCGAGGCCGGTGACGTTTGGAACCACCTCCCCCGCAAGGTCCAGGATCAGATCATCTCGAAGAAGATCAAGTTCTACACCATCGATGCCTACACCGTCGCCAAGGCCACCGGCATGGGGACCCGCATCAACACCGTGATGCAGACCTGCTTCTTCGCCATCAGCGGCGTTCTCCCGCGCGAAGAGGCCATCGCCCAGATCAAGAAGGCCATCGAAAAGACCTACGGCCGCCGCGGTGAAGCCGTCGTCCGCAAGAACTTCGAAGCCGTCGACGCCACCCTCGAACACCTCAAACTGGTCGAGGTCCCCGCCGAAGCCTCCAGCACCCAGCAGATGCGCCCGGCCGTGCCCGCCCAGGCGCCCGAATTCGTCCGCGAAGTTCTCGGGACCATCATCGCCGGCGACGGCGACACCCTCCCCGTCTCCGCCCTCCCCGTCGATGGCACCTTCCCCACCGCCACCGCTCTTTGGGAAAAGCGCAATATCGCCCTGGAAAT
The DNA here is from genome assembly GCA_003487005.1 of Bryobacterales bacterium. Classification (GTDB taxonomy): domain Bacteria; phylum Acidobacteriota; class Terriglobia; order Bryobacterales; family Bryobacteraceae; genus PNKE01. The sequence continues at coordinate 2,076 of DNFG01000203.1, read as the reverse complement.
CCCCGTCTGGGACGAAAACCTCTGCATCCAGTGCGGCAAGTGCGTCCTCGTCTGCCCCCACGCCACCATCCGCTCCAAGATCTACGAGCGCGATCACCTCGAAGGCGCCCCCTCCGGCTTCAAAGGTGTCGAAGCCCGCTGGAAAGACTACAAACACATGGCCTACACCCTTCAGGTGGCCCCCGAGGACTGCACCGGCTGCGCCCTCTGCGTCCAGGCCTGCCCCGTGAAGGACAAAACCAACCCCAAACGCCGCGCCATCAACATGGAAGAGCAGCCCCCGCTCCGCGAGCAGGAGGCCGCCAACTGGGACTACTTCCTCAAACTCCCCGAGTTCGACCGCTCCAAACTCTCCCATAACCAGGTCAAGGACCTTCAGGTGCTCGAACCCCTCTTCGAGTTCTCCGGCGCCTGCTCCGGCTGCGGCGAAACCCCCTACGTCAAGCTGCTCACCCAGCTCTTCGGCGATCGCACCCTCATCGCCAACGCCACCGGTTGCTCCTCCATCTATGGCGGCAACCTCCCCACCACCCCCTACACCCAGAACCTCGCCGGCCGCGGTCCCGCCTGGTCCAACTCCCTGTTCGAGGACAACGCCGAATTCGGCCTCGGCATGCGCCTCGCTGTCGACCAGCAGGAAAAGTACGCCCGCGAACTCGTCCAGCGCCTCGCCGTCAAGATCGGCGACAATCTCGCCAAAGAGATTCTCGAAGCCGACCAGTCCACCGAACCCGGCATCTTCGCCCAGCGCGAACGCATCGAAGCCCTCAAGACCAGGATCAACGAACTGCTCGCCGCCGGCCAGAACGGCAGCGGCGCCGCCCTCCGCGATCTCCTCGCCGTCTCCGACATGCTCGCCAAAAAGAGCGTCTGGATCCTCGGCGGCGACGGTTGGGCTTACGATATCGGCTACGGCGGCCTCGACCACGTGCTCGCGCTGCCCTACGACGTCAACATCCTGGTGCTCGACACCGAGGTCTATTCCAACACCGGCGGCCAGACCTCCAAGGCCACGCCGCTCGGCGCGGTCGCCAAGTTCTCCGCCGGCGGCAAGGCCACCGCGAAGAAAGACCTGGCCAAGCTGGCCAGCAACTATGGCCACGCCTACGTCGCCACCGTGGCCTACGGCGCCAAGGACGTGCAGACTCTGCGCGTGTTCCACGAGGCCGAGTCCTACCCCGGCCCTTCGCTGATCGTCGCCTACAGTCCCTGCATCGCCCACGGCTACGATATGCTCTACAACCAGCGCCAGCAGGAAATGGCGGTAAAAAGTGGTCACTGGCCGCTGTTCCGCTTCGATCCGCGATTGGCAGAGGCGGGCGGCAATCCCTTCAAGCTCGATTCCGCTGCGCCCAGTCAGCCGATCAAGGCCTTCATGGAATCGGAGACCCGCTTCGCCATGCTCACGCGCAGCCACCCCGAAGCGGCGCAGCGCTTCCTGGAGCAGGCGCAGCAGGATGCCGAGCGGCGCTTCAAGGCCTATCGGAACCTGGCGCAAAAACCTGCCGATCAATCCAAACCGGAAACCTGACATGATCGATCTTTCCACCGACTACCTCGGTCTCAAGCTGAAGAACCCGCTGGTGCCCTCGGCATCGCCGCTGTCGCGCAATCTGGACACGGCGCTGCAGCTGGAGGATGCCGGCGCCGCCGCGTTGGTGATGTATTCCCTGTTCGAGGAGGAATTGCGGGCGGAAGACGCGATGATGGATCGCTTTCTGCTGCACGCCGGCCTTGGGAGTTGCGAAGCGGAGGACGGCTTTCTGCCCGATCATGGCGAGTTCCGCAGCAGCCTCGATCACTATCTGGCGCATCTGCAGCAGCTCAAATGCCGCCTGGAAATTCCCGTGGTGGCAAGCCTCAACGGCATCTCCCCGTCCGGCTGGGTGGGGCTGGGCCGCGAACTGCAGCAGGCCGGCGCCGATGCGCTGGAGCTCAATGTCTACCACGTCGCGGCGGAGATGATGGAACCCGGCGAGGCGGTGGAGGCACGTTATGGTCCAGCACGGCGAATCGACCGTGACCACGCATACGCAGCCCGCCCATGCATGAAGCCGTCGTCCTATTCGATCGGAG
>DNFG01000217.1 GCA_003487005.1 Bryobacterales bacterium | reverse complement strand
AATCTCATCAGGAAGCCCCCCCGCCCCCGCCGACCGCGCCCGCTGCTGCTACATCTTCCCCGCCTTCACCCCCGCCGGCGTCAACCCCCTCGACGATTTCCCCGCCGACCACTGGCACCACCGAGGCCTCCACTGGGCCTGGTCCTTCGTCGAAATCAACGGCCAGCGCCACGATAACTGGATGTTCCGCTCCCTCCGCCATACAACCGATTCCACCGTCCAGACCGCCGCCAACCCCCAGAGCGCCACCCTGCGCGTCGCCAACCTCTGGATCGACAACACCGGCAAAGCCTTTGTCCGCGAAAACGTCACCCTCACCGTTCATCCCACCCACGGCACGGCCCGCGAACTCGACTTCACCCTCACCATGGAAGCCCTCGACGTCCCCGTCATCCTCCGCGGCGACCCCGTCAAGGGCAAATCCTATGGCGGCTTCAATGCCCGCTTCGCCCCCCGCACGGAGACCCTGATCCGCACCAACCAGGGCGTCCTCGAAAAGAAAAACGACGACCTCACCCACTACGAATGGGCCGAATTCGAGGCCGTTTACGACGGAAAACGCGCCGCTTTGCGCATCTCCGCCGACCCCGCCAACACCCACTTCCCCCACCAGTGGGTCCTCCGCGACTACGGCTACATCGGCGCCTCCTTCCCCGGACGCACCGCCACCATCGACGGCTACACCCTCGAAAAAGGCAGACCCGTCACCCTCCGCTTCCGCGTCCGCCTCTCCGACATCGACTAATCACCAAGGCAACATCCATGCTTAGAATCATTTCCGGACTTTTCCTCACCCTCTCCCTGATGGCGGCCGACGCCGACTTCAACGGCCGCTGGAACATCGAAGTGAAAGACCCGCGCGGCCGCGCCTGGTGGCTGGTCGTCGAAGGCGCCGGTTCCGGCGCCATCACCGGCGAATTCGTCGGCGCTCCCGGCGGCCAGGTCGACAAACTTGCCAATGCCCGCATCGATAACGGCGAACTCGAATTCGTCTTCGAACGCAAACGCGGCCAGGGCCTCCTCCGCCAGGTCTACCGCGCCAAAATCGTGAACGGCTTCCTCGAAGGCGCGCGCGTCGAATACCTCGACGGCAAACCCGGTGAACCCTTCCCCTTCCGCGGCACCCGTGGCCCTCAAGTCACCGATCGCGACGACGGTTCCTGGCGCCCCGGACGCCCCGTCGTCCTCTTTGACGGCACCTCCACCGAACAGTTCCGCCTCGCCGTCGAAGGCCGCCCCGGCTGGCGCATCCAGAACGACCTGATGGTCAACGACAAAGGCGCCGCCGACCTGATCTCCAAACCCAAATTCTGGAACTTTGAACTCCGCGCCGAATACCGCTACGACAAGGGCTCCAACTCCGGCTTCGGCCTCCGTGGCCGTTATGAAATCCAGGTCATGGACGACACCGGCCGTCCCGCCTCCGACCACACCCACGGCGCCCTCTATAACCGCGTCGCCCCGGCCGTCAACGCCTCCAATCCCCCCGGCGAATGGCAGAATATCGTCATCCGCCTCGTCGGCCACGACCTCACCGTCACCCTCAACGGCAAGAAAATCCACGACAAAACCCGCATCGCCGGCCCCACCGCCATGATGACCAACCCCCTCGAAGATCAACCCGGGCCCATCATGCTGCAGGGCGACCACGGACCCATTGAATTCAGGTCCATCGTGGTCACCCCGCTCATGAAAGCCCGTTAATTCGACTTCTTGGCAACAAATTCGCGGGGTGGACGCTCCGAACCCTCCACCTCGCTCTTGAACTTGATCTCGTCACCGGCCACCGTGCCCGTGTACTTGATCACCATCTGATTGCCGTTAAATTCGCGCTTGACCTTGAACGACACCGTGTCGCCGGCCACTTTGCCTTCGCTGATTTCCGTCTCGCCCATCCGGCCGCCCATCGTGCCTGTCAGCGTCTCGCCGGAAGCCTTCAGCGTGAACGTCATCTCCATCGTCCCGCCATCGCGGCCCGGCATGCTCGCCTTCCAGACCCCCGTCACATCCGCAGCCAGCGCCGCCCCGGCGCACACCAGCAATCCAACCACCAACAACGTCAAAAGCTGTTTCACGTCCTGTACTCCTGTTTGAAGATTGGGCCGGAACCCATAACAAGGACTCCACCCCCAGCCCCCAGGTTACGCCCACCCACCGGCACGATTCTCTCAACCCGCACGGCCAGCAGGCCTTCGGTGCCCGGGACCAAATTCCCGCCGGAACTCTTCCTCCGGCACCAATTCAACCACCGTCTTTTCAACAACTTCCCGCCAAACCGCGCCGTCAACAGCGAATGGGCGCGAGAAGCGTTCAAGCCCAGAGTCACATTCTTTCAACAACTTACAGCGAGAAAAACCGGTACCGGAGCAAATACCCCACCCCAAGATCGGTCCCAGGCACCGAATCGACCGAAACCCTCATTGGGGTTTGGTGATTGCGTGTGCCGTCCCCGCCCTGAAAATCTACAGACCCAGCAGCGGCCGCAACCGCTCCCGCACTTCAGCGACCAACGCCGCGGGAGCCTTGGATTCAAACTCCACCCTGCGAGCCTCCCAGTCCAGGTTCTTCACGTGATCGGCCAGCACCACACCCGCGATCCCATGGCCGGGCGGAATCGCCACTTCAAACGGATAGCCCTTCTGCAGGCTGGTCACCGGACACGCCAGTGCCAGCCTCGCCCTGGCGTTGTACGCGCGCGGTGACAGAATCAGCGCCGGGCGCCGCCCACTCTGCGCATCGGAGGTGAACCAGACCAGATCACCCGCGTCGGGAACGTACGCTTTCCCTACCATTCCTCGTGACCCACCCTCTTCCCCCAGCCGGTCTCCCCATGACGGTTGCCGGGCTTGATCTTGCTGACCAGTTCTTCGAGCGAGTAAGCAGGCTGCGCCGGACGGATGATGATCGCACCATCTTCAACACACACCTCCACCGTGTCCCCCTCACCAATCCGGGCTTCCAGGGCCACCGCCTTGGTCAACCGCAAACCCAGGCTGTTCCCCCATCGGGCAATTTGAGTCGATGTTCGCATGGCTCTACAATGAGTATACGCGCACTTCTCGCAGGATAGCGGATGGCATTCGGACCGAAGGCGGGTTCGCGCCCACCAGAGTGGATGACCGCACGGAGAGAGCAATCCGGGCGCAAAGGATGGCATTCCCGCACCGCGCACATCCAGCGTCGTGCCCGGGGATTGGTGGTTTCGTGTACCGTATCCGTCCCCCGAAACCTCCGTCTTGGATATGCAGTGCGGGGTAATCCGTACCGCCTGGTCAGATATTTAAACGATGCGTCCGCCTTGAACGCAGCCAGACTGAACCCTTCGGAGGATCGCTTCAAGAGAAATCAGCGCGCGGTGACCCTACTTTGATCCACAAGCTCTTGAATTTCTTGATCCCATGATGTAATCTAACCATGGGGCGCGTGATGAAGACGATAGGCGAAGCCGACATATTGCTGACGACTTATCAGGTTGCACGATGGCTTGGGTATTCTGTGAGAACGATTTGTTACTGGGCTGAATGTTCACATTTGCCCGCTATTAAAGTTGGGCGGCAGTGGAGATTTAGACGCGCTGAGATCGGGGCGTGGCTACAGCGACGAGAGCAAGCAGTTCCCACGACTTCCCCTGAGTCGTCTAAGGGACCCACCACCCTTGGCCCAGGTCATTGCAACTCACCGTATCACGGCGCAGAGGACAAAGAGGGCACTTCTTGACCAACCCCACTGACTTGAAACCATTCCGAATTGCTCTTTCTGATAGCGCTTCTTTTCTGGCGAGAGTGCGATCGATCAAACTTGCACTGGACGTTGACTTTGAATGGTATCCCTACGACACACTGTCTAACCTCTCGCACATGTCAGCTCTCTTGAGCACTCTCGACGGTGATCTTGTTGATTATCTACCCAATTCGGTGGCATTGGACATAGGATGTGGAGACGGCGAAGTCGCATTATTCCTTGAGTCTTGTGGTTTCTCCGTCGAGGCCATTGATTTTGTCCATACGAATCACAACGGACTCCGGGGAGCGAAGCGGCTCATCGGTGCCTTGGGGTCCATGGTCCGGCTCCACAACCTGGATCTGGATACAGGCATCGAGTTTCCCGTAGGTGATGCAGGTCTTGCGGTGTGTCTTGGTCTCCTCTACCACCTCAAGAACCCACATGCTTTCCTGGAGAGGCTGGCGCGTTCATGCCACTACTGCATTTTGAGTACGAAACTGCTCACTTCCCTGCAGAATGCGCCAAGCTCACTCGATTCCTTGCCGATTGGTTACTTGGTTGATTCCGCAGAACTCAATGATGACGATTCTAACTACTGGGTATTCACCGAATCGGGCCTGGCCCGCCTACTTGATCGGGCAGGATGGACCGTATTGGCAACATCTACCTTTCAAAGTCAGGTCAGCGTGCTCGACAAATCCCCATTCAGTGTGGATAAGAGAGCTTTCATGCTGTTATGCAGTAAAGTTGGACTTCGAAGCGTCAGGTTGCTCAACGGATGGTACGGCGTGGACGGCTCTGGGTGGCGATGGACGGCTCCCACATTCAGCTTTCTTATTCCAGCGCCGGCGTCGCCCTCACGATCTATTTGCCTGGATACCTATTTTCCCTCAGGCATTTATAATTGCACTGTGCTCACGACAACAATCGACGGCGAACAAGCGGAGGAACAAGTTCTGGATAGGACTGAATTCAGCACGATCCGAATACCGGTTCCAGCCGCGTTGCGCGGACGCACCTGCCTGTCAGTCAAATGCACTCTCAGCCAGCCAGTAAGGATGGCGCCAGACAAACGGGAATTGGGATTGCTCGTCGGCGCCCTGTACTGCAGTGAAGGGTAGGCTCCACCCTTTGGCGGGCAGAGCCCACAAGTGGCGATCGGCGCTCAGATTAAACGAGGCCAGGTGCCAGCGATCGAGCACAGCAGTCTGGGCCACAGGTTTCAAGTCCTGGGAACTGACGGTGTCTCCCCCTGCTCGGCCCTTGCCACCACTACCAGCCGTATGCGTTAAACCTTGAAAAATAGTGTGGTGACTGCATCTTTCCTTCACCTCCGCTGCAGCTCGTGTCGCCGCGTTCGACTGGCCACTGAACGAGGAAAAGGACATTGTGGGTCGGGTTTATGTAGTTCTTAACATAAGATTGAGCAAGGGCAAGATCCTGGGCAACCACTGTGTCATTGTAGTATCCGGTCTCACCCACAATCCATGGTGTGTTGTATCCCTTGCGGTCAAGTTCATCTGCGAGCATGATATACTTTGAAAACGAGTCGACGTGGTACTCCAGTACATCAGGGAGCTGAAGAGTTCCGTTCACAGTGTAAATGTCCTGCATTGCATCAACCATGTTGGCAATTTCTGATTGCTGATCTTATGCTGCGATAGAAAACCCCACAGTGTCCGCTTTCCCCCAAGAGCTGAAATAGTTGCCCCATACGTATTGAGTGTAGAGGAGGACGCCTGGCCATTGCTGGTGCTGATAGAAAGACCCTTCATTGAAGAGATCGATTCGATAAGCAATGGTCGGGTGTAGTGAGGTCCCGCCACATTGAAGACCCAGACCTTCTCTTACAGCGCACCGGACCTCATTGATGAAATTCCAGTTTTCGCTAAAATACGACATATAAAACTGAGATGTCTGCCAATTCAAAGGCCATGTGTACGGGTTGTTTCTACCTTGCGGATGGAGACCGACCAAAATCTGCTTGTACCCCTTGGATGCCGCCTCCGACACCAGTTCCCGAAGGTTCCAAAAGCAAGTCGGTGACAACCCCCCGCCATCCGAATCCAAATTGATTCCCCTGGTGCCAAGCGATCCTTGGCAACGCTCGCCGCCGCGGATGTGGAAAACATTAATGCGTATACTTTCCTGGACACTGGGGGCGTTTCCGTTTGTCGGATCTAGTGTCGAGCGCATGACCTGTAGTGTAGATGAAACTGCCATACTGTCTATGTCAAAATTGACGACAGGGTTCCATTGTTCGTAGCTTGGAGGTGGCGAAAAACAACGCGCCTGGCCGTAAGTATTGAAGTTCGAGCCTCCTTTGACGGACGGCATACCGGTTTGAGCATTTGCAGATATCGTGATAATTGTAAGCACGAATATCATAGTGTGAATTTTGGACACGTTTACCATTTGTTAGTCTCCTATGTGGCGTGAGGAAGTTATCCAACAACAACAAGTTGAAACACTCCGCTGTCACGATAGTGACCGACAATAGGTCTATTCGTATGCGGCAACGGCGGCAATAGCGGCAAAAGACGTACAATCCTCATTGCTTACTGTTTGGTATTGTGTTGTGTTTGAGCGGGTTTTGAGGACGGCGTTTCGGAGTTTCGGGGTTTCGCATTTCGGGGATTTCGGGAACGGTACACGAGCCTGTCGGAAATAGGGTTTCGGGGATAGTACACGAGCCTGTCGGAAATAGATCCTGCCGCACCTGGAATCAACAACTTACGAACGAGGTTCGGTCTGTAAGTTATTGATTTGTCGTCGAAATTTCGTTCATTCCGACAGGCTCACACTCAATCACTTAATTGCGGCCTCGAGCGCCTCCGGGCAACGTGGAGCGACCCGGTCTGGGGTAGTGACGTGATACCGCGGATTCACGCCCCCTCGTTTCAGACCCCCAAGTACGATATGGTGGACGCAGGAGGCCGCGCCGACGATGCCTGATTGGACCCGCCGCGACCTGAGTGGGACTCTGGTCCCTCTCGTTCTGAGCGCCTGCGCGCCCGTACGCGGCGTGGACCGCCCCGTCGTCCCGCGCGCGGAATTCGTCCCTGGCTATGCCCGGATGGAACGCGCCGGTCTGCTCGCCGAACGCATCGACGCCCTCAAAACCATCGCTCGCGAATGTCATCTCTGCCCGCGCGCCTGTGGCATCGACCGCACCAGATCCAGCAAGGGCATCTGCCGCCTGCCCCTGCGGGCGCGCGTCGCCAGCAGCGGCGCGCACTTCGGCGAAGAACGCCCCCTCGTCGGTCGCGGCGGGTCCGGGACCATCTTCTTCAGCCGCTGCAACCTGCTCTGCGAATTC
>DNFG01000214.1 GCA_003487005.1 Bryobacterales bacterium | reverse complement strand
CGTTTGCTCTTCCGATCTATTCCGGTCGGCCCCCGACCGGATGCAGTGACCGGTCCAGACCGTGAGGAAGAACCAATGTATCCCGCCAAAATAGGCATTGTCCTCTCGGATTCAGCCCTCTGGCAGGAGGTCCAGGCAAGTCTTGCGGCTCTGCCCGTTCAGGTCGTCTTCGAACTCCAGGGCGTTCCCGACCCGTGGTCCCTTCTCGAAAAAATCGAAAAGTTCGCCCCCGAAACTCTCCTTCTCGAACCCTCCACACTGCCCATCGCCCTCTCCGACTTTGTCCGCGACCTCCGCTCCACCGGAGTCGATTGCGAAGTCGTCGTCGTCCGCTCCCGGCCCAGCCCCGACGACATCCTCGACGCCCTCCGCGCCGGCGCCATGGAGTATCTCTACCCCCCGCTCGGCGATTCCCTCAAGGACGCACTCGCCCGCGTGTCCCGCCGCCGTGACGAACATCTCGCCGGCGCCCAGGCCAAATCCCGCCGCGGCAAACTCATCGGAGTGCTCTCCGTCAAGGGCGGCTGCGGCGCCACCACCCTGGCTTGCCACACCGCCCTCGAAATCGCCCACCACACCCAGCACGGCACCCTCCTCGCTGATCTGGATTTTCACTGCGGCCTCGTCCGCTTCCTCATGCAGTCCAAATCCCGCTATTCCCTCCTCGATGCCGCCAATAACCTCCAACGCCTCGATCCCAGCTTCTGGCGCGGCCTCGTCTCCAACGGTTACGACGGTCTCGAAGTCATCGCCTCCACCCCTCTCGAAGTCCCCCAGCGGTCCCCCGCCGACCGTGAACTCAGACGCGTCCTGCACTTCATCCGCTCCCAGTATGACTGGACTGTCGCCGACCTCGGCCAGGGCCTCGATGCTGTCGCCTTGAGCGAAATCGAGGAACTCGACACCCTCATCCTTGTCGTTACCCAGGAAGTCCCCGCCCTCCAGCTCGCCAAACTCATGCTCCGCTTTATCCACGAATCCGGTGTCCCCGCAGACAAGATCAGACTTGTCGTGAACCGGGTCGCCCGGCGCAACGGCATCTCTCTCGAAGACGTCGAGAGCGTGCTCGGCATCCCCGTCTTCGCCGCCATCCCCAACGACTACGGCTCCCTCGAACAGGCCTACGCCCATGGCCGCCTCCTGCCCGAGGGCCACCGCGTCCGAAATGCCATCAAGGAACTCACCCAACGCCTCACCGGCCTCACCACCCCCGAACCACGGAAAAAGTTCAACCTCTTCGGCCTGTAAGGAGGAGACAATACCATGGCCAACGTCCAGTCCAGCTTTGAATCCGCCCCCCATCCCCCTCCCAAAAACGATGCCCCCTGGGTCACCCGGCTCTTCAGCCGCCAGGCCTCCAGCCCCGAGTACCAGGAACTCAAATTCAGCCTCCACCGCAGCCTCCTCCACCGGATCAACCTCGAAGCCGTCGCGGTTCTGCCGGAGTCGCAGGTCCGTGGCGAAATCCGTATCGCCGTGCAACGCCTCGTCGACGAAGAGGCCACCCCCCTCTCCCTCACCGAAAAGGACCGCGTCGTCGACGAGGTCCTCGACGAAGTCTTCGGCCTCGGCCCGCTCGAACCCCTCCTCAGCGACTACTCCATCGCCGATATCCTCGTCACCACCCCCAAACTCGTCTACATCGAAAGACACGGCCGTCTCTCCCGCACCCCCGTCGAGTTCAAGGACAACGCCCACCTCTTGCGCATTATCGAGAAGATCGTCTCTCGCGTCGGTCGTCGCATCGACGAAAGCTCGCCCATGGTCGATGCCCGCCTCCCCGACGGCTCCCGCGTCAATGCCGTCATCCCCCCCGTTGCCGTTGACGGCCCCTGCCTCTCCATTCGCCGCTTCGGCCGCAGCCCCCTCAGCACCCAATCCCTCGTCAACAACCTCACCCTCACCGAGGGAATGCTCAAGCTCCTCCACGCCGCCGTCGGCGCCCGCCTGAATATCGTCATCTCCGGCGGCACCGGCACGGGCAAAACCACCCTCCTCAATGCCCTCTCTTCTTACATCCCCGAAACCGAACGTATCGTCACTATCGAAGACGCCGCCGAACTCCAGCTCCAGCAGATTCACATCGCCCGCATGGAAACTCGCCCCCCCAACGTCGAAGGCCGCGGCGCCGTCCATATCCGCCAGCTCGTCATCAATGCTCTCCGCATGCGCCCCGACCGCATTATCGTCGGCGAGGTCCGCGGCGAGGAAGCCCTCGATATGCTCCAGGCCATGAATACCGGCCATGATGGCTCCCTCACCACCGTCCACTGCAACAGCCCCCGCGATGCCATCTCCCGGCTCGAAGTCATGATGGGCATGGCCAATGCCAACATGAGCATGCAGTCCATCCGCCAGCAGATCGCCTCCGCCGTCGATCTCTTCGTTCACATCTCGCGCTTCTCCGATGGCACCCGCCACGTCACCCACCTCACCGAGTGCGTCGGCATGGAGCGCGATGTCATCACCACCCAGGACCTCTTCCTGTTCGAGAAGGTCGGTATCGGTCCCGACGGGCGCGTGCAGGGCCAGTTTCGGGCCACCGGAATCCGTCCCCGGTTCTACGACAAACTCCGCACCGCCGGCTTTGTCCTCCCGCCCGACCTCTTCCAGACCGTCGTGGAGATCTCATGACCATCCCCGATATGAATCCCGGCGAACTCCTCATCATCGCCGGCGCCGCCTGCGTCGCCGCTCTCGCCACCGTCGGCTCCGGCCTCTGGCTCATTGGCCGCACCGAACGCAGCAGCCGCCTCGATCAACTCAACCGGCGGCTCCCGGAGAATCCCCGGGTCCGCGAATCCGTCCGGCCCATCTTTGTCGAGGACCTCGGCAAGTCCCTCGGAGCCTTCGGCGCCTTCCGCCCCGTCCGCGCCCTCCAGGTCCGGCTCGAGAGTGCAGGAATGGACTGGTCCGTCTACACCTTCCTCTCCAACATCCTCGCCATGCTCTGCCTCGGCCTCTTTCTCGGCCTCCTCATCCCGCTCGCCGGCGCCAGGGTACCCAGCATGATCTTCTACTCCCTGCTCGCTTGCACCACTCCCTGGATTGTCATGGAGTACAAACGCAGTCAACGAATCCGGACCCTCGAAGCGCAGTTGCCGGAAGCCGTCGACTTCATCGCTCGCGCCATCCGCGCCGGGCACGCCCTCAGTACCTCCCTGGAACTCCTCGCCGCCGAAGGCCCAGAACCCATCCGCACCGAATTCAGAAAGGTTCACATGCAATTGAGCCTTGGCGGCGGCCTCGACACCGTCCTGCGCGAACTCATCGCCCGCGTCCCCCTCGTCGATGTCCGCTTCCTCGTCTCCGCCATCTTGCTCCAGCGCGAAACCGGCGGCAATCTGAGCGAAATCCTCACCGGCCTCGGCAAAAACATCCGCGAACGCATGATCCTCAAAGGCCAGGTCCGCGTCGCCACGGCTCACGGCCGCATGACGGCCATGGTCCTCACCCTGATTCCCCTTTGTCTCATCGTCTTTATGCTCCAGAACGCCCCCGAACAGATGGCCGTCTTCGTCGAGCATCCCACCGGACGCCTCCTCGGCATCTGGATGATCGTCTCTCAGGTGATCGGATACCTCATCATCCGCAAAATGATCAGGTTCAAGGTATAGTCATGGAACTTCATGTGATCACCGCCGCCGTGTTCGTGTTCGTCCTGATCACCGTCGCCGCCTTCGGGTACAGAACGTATTCGCGTCCCGCCGGCGTCCTCGAAAAACTTCACGCTCCCCCACCCGGCCTGCGCGATGCCGCCTCCGGCGGCTTCGGTCCCGGCGCCGTCCCCCAGATCCCCAATTTCCGCATCCGCCAGTCCCTCCAGTGGCTCGGCGAGAAGATCTCCATCAACCCCGAAGAGGCCTCCGTCACCCGGCGCATGCTCCTCTCCTCCGGTTTCCGCCACGAATCCGCTCTTCCCGTCTTTCTCGCCATCCGCGTCGTCTCCGCTGCCCTGCTCATGGCCCTCGCCGCCGCCGCCACCACCGTCACCAACTGGCTCCTCCCCGCCGACCTCCTCCTCATCGCCGGCTCCGCTCTCGCCGGCTACTGGCTCCCCCTCCTCGTCCTCGAGGAAATCATCATGCCCCGCTACCAGGAGGCCCTCCGCTTTGCCCTCCCCGACGCCCTCGACATGATGGTCGTCTGCGTCGAAGCGGGCATCGGCCTCGATCAGGCCATCCGGCTTGTCAGCGAGGAACTCGAAATCACCCACCCCGAACTCTGCCAGGAACTCCGCCTCATCTCCGTCGAAATGCGCGCCGGTGAACGCCGGATGCAGGCCCTCAAAAACCTCGCCGAGCGAACCCGCGAACCCGAAATCTCCAAACTCGTAGCCATCCTCATTCAAACCGATCGCTTCGGCACCTCCGTCGCCGATGCCCTCCGCACCCACGCCGACTTCATGCGCGTCAACCGCAAGCAGCGCGCCCAGGAAAAAGCCGGAAAACTCGTCGTTAAACTCATCTTCCCCATCTTCTTCTTCATCCTCCCCGCCATCCTCATTCTGGTGCTGGCTCCCGCCTTCATCCAGATCCTCCAGGCATTGGGCTCATTGAGCAAGCGCTAACCCCCACGAAAGGAGTCTTTCATGAACGACCAATTGATTAACACCGGCCTGATCCTCGCCATCATCGTGCTCTTCGTGCTTTGGTACCGCCGCCGCCGCGCACGCAAGCTCAAACAGTGGAAATAGCCGGAGCGCCCCCTTAGCCTCCGCCGCCATTTCCGGCCGGTCGCACCGGCCCATTTTCGCCTTGACCCGCCTCCGTTGCCAGATACAGCAACCGGCAGAGTTCCCCTCGCGTCACGCTGTCCCGAGGCTGGCTGATCCACTCGCTGTCCTCCACCTCAAGGCCGTCCGCTTTCAGCCAGCCCCGGACCACCCCCTTCGTGATCTCCGCCGCCTCGCCTCGCGCTGCCCGTCCCGTCGCCAGTCTCCACCACTCCCGCGCCGTTGTCGCATCCACCGCCTCATCCGCTCGCGCCCGGTAGTCCTTGAAAAACCCCTTGCTGCCGAAATACTGCAGCGCGGCATACGCCCGATGCTTGCGGTCAATGTCCGAGAAGTACGTGATCACATGGTCGCCTCGCAATAACAGCCGTTGCAGCCGGTTTACGTTCACCCCCCTCGGCTCCACGCCCCCAGCCAACGCCAGATGCGCCGCCGCTCCCGCGGCCTCGCCCATCGCCATCCAGGTCGGCTCCAGCCGCACAGTCGAAAACGCCACATGCGTCGTCGACGCCGCCACCGGCGCCAGCAGCCCATCCACTCGCTCCGGCACCATCACCCGGTACGGGATCTGGTACGGCCGTGTCAGGTTATCGAGCATGAATATGTAGCCTTCGAGCGCGACATCGTGCCCCGCCTCCCGGCCTCGCACCGGAAAACTGTCCACCGGAAACTCACCCGCCGCGATACTGTCCGCGTGGACCCGCGTCCGCCCCAGACCCGGCCCCACAATCGTGTCATTCTCCGTCAGCGTATACAGCCCCACCAGCCGCCGCGCCTCCCGCACGTACAATTGCCATGGAAAATTGTCGTTATCCTTGAATTCATCCTTCGCCAGATGAAACTGGTTCGCCAGCCTGCGATGATCCGGCGGTATCTCGGAATCGTTCTGCAGAAAATAGAGCAGCCCCAAGGTCAGGTTCCGGATCCGCGCCGTGATCCGCTCCCGCTCCTCCCAGTCCGCTTCCGGGTATCCGTGGTTGATCCCCGCGAAAGGAAACCCCAGCGCCCGGGGGTTCATGTTCACGTCCAGCTTCCGGTTCGGCAGTTCCGCCATGGAGATCGCCCGCACCACCGTGTTGAACGTTGGAGCGTAGTACCCGACACCCTCCTTCATCACCTTCGGCGGCGCGAACCGCCCCGATCGCCAGTCGTCCAGATACCCCAGGTAGTTCGCTCGATCGTAATCGGCCGGCGGTCCGCTCAGCACCCGGCTGTTGTCCGGATCCGTCGTCAGGCACAGCCGGAACGTGTACGCCGGAATCCGCTCATCTCCCTCGCCGGTCGTCCCCGGAAGGAATGCCCGCGTCTCGTAATCCTGATACACCACCCCCGCATGCAGTTCATTGAATTCCGCCCGGCTCTCGCGGCCCACCCGGTACCGCGCCCCGGCGAAGGCCGCGAGGTCCCCTTCGTACGTCCCGTCGATGAACACCCCGCCCCGCAACTCCACCATCTCGCCGCTCCCCCGGTTGCGCACCCGGATCGCCGTCAGTCGCTGCCCGGACCGGACGGCCTCCATCAGCCGGTGGTGCGTCATCACCCGGATCTTCCCCTCCGCCGCAACCATCCCATCCATCACCCGCTGCGCCACCGATGGCTCGTAGTAATACCCGTCCCGCGCCAGTTTCACGTTCGCCGACTGCGGCCCATTCATCTCCACGTAATGCCCATGCACCCGGCGCGTGAACTCGTAAAACAGCCCCCCGATCGCCTCGCGCGTCTCGATGTCCGACTTGCCCAGCCCGCTCGTCGTCATTCCCCCCAAATGCCTGTGGTATTCCACCAGCGCCACGCTCCGCCCCAACCTCGCCGCGCTGATCGCCGCCGCTACCCCGCCCGGCGTCCCCCCGTACACCACCACGTCATACTCCGCCCCAGCCAGCGTCACGCACAGCAGCAGCCCGCCCAGCAGGACTCTCATCGCCCGAGCCCCAGACTCGCCATCGGGATCTCCGTCACTTCAATGTCCTCCTTGTTCGTCGAGTAAATCACCCAGATCGAACCCCCGTGCTCAATCGCATGCGGATACTGTAGACTCCCGCTGCCTTTCGCCCGGCCCGCGAATCGCCTCTCCGGCGCATCGCGCCGGATCGCCACCGGCCGCTCGAACACCCATCCGTCCTCGCTGAACGAGATCGCCAGCGGATCCCGCTTGCGGGGATTCGGGTTGTTCACCAGATAGTACCAGCCGTTCGACAGCCGCCCCGGAAAGTTCTTGCTCGTCGCGTCCGGGTAGTTCGTCCGCACCGGCGAAGTCCACGTCTTGCCATCGTCGCGGCTCACTGCCCGCAACAGATACCCCGACTTCGTGTTGTCGCGGATGATCATGTGCACTTCCCCTCCACCCGTCGCATAGAACGTCGGCTCATCCATCCGGTCATACGGCGGAGCCGCTTCAATCGGGGTCAGTGACCATTCGCCCGGCTTCTCGCTCAGCGCCATCTTCACATCCATCCTCGCGTCGCGGCAGACCATCGCCAGGGCCCCGCCCAATCTCTCCGGCGGGAAGTTGTTCATGCAATCGTCCGCGAAGACCCCGCGGTCCCGCCAGCTCTCCCCATCCCACTCGAAACGCATCAGCCGCAATCCCGGCCACACCTCCGCCTTCCCCCGCTGCCCATACTCCGCCGCCTCCACATAGGCGGCCAGCGCCGTCAGCTTGCCGTCCGCGACGTAGATCCCCCGCGCGATCCAGCGCGCCTTCCCCTCCGCTCCATCCGGGTCCGCTACCAGGGTCTTCGATTCGCTCCACTTGTGGCCGTCGGGGCTGGTCGCGTACCGGACGAACTGATCCGGATCCTCCTCGCCCACTCCGGCGGAGGACCACATCGCCCAGAACTGCCCGTCGAAATGAGCAATGTAGGAATGAAGATTGAAGCCGGACACCTTCTCCTCGCCCGCGAACACCAGGCTCGTCCGCCCTTCCACGAGCGGCAGCGCGCCAGGGTCCGCCAGAGCGGCGGGGTCCTTCAATAGGACGGCCGGAGCCCGCTCGCCAGTCCCGCAGGACGCCGCGAGACAGCTGAATATGAGCACGATCTTCTTCATCATTATTGGTTCTCCAGTCGGAAATCCGCGATCCGGTACTCCGAGATCTCGATGTCTTCCTTGTTCGTGGAATAAATCACCCACAACGAGCCGTTCTTCTCGATCGCGTGCGGGTACTGGAAGCTGAACCGGTTCTTTGCCCGGCCCGGGTACCGTTGCTCGGGCGCGCCGGACCGCAGCGCCAGCGGCCGGCCGAACTTCCAGCCATCGCGGCTGAAGCTGATGCCCAGTGGGTCCCGGCTGTCCGGATTCGGGTTGTTGATCAGGTAATACCAGCCGTTCGAAAGCCGCCCAGCGAAGTTCTTGCTGCCGGCGTCCGGGTAGTTCGTCCGGACCGGCGCGGGCCAGGTCTCGCCGCCGTCCCGGCTCACGGACCGGTACAGAAACTTCGACCGCCGCCCGTCACGAAAGAACAGGTGTACCGCCCCCTCCGGGTCGACGATCCAACTCGGTTCGCTCATGAATTCGTGCGGCGGCTCTCCCGGCAGACGCCTCAGCTCCCAGCCGCCGCCCCCGGCAATCGCCCGCCGTGCCGTGAACATCTGCATGAAGCTGTTGCGGCACGTCAGGAACAGCCACCCGGCGACCGCCCTCGGCGGGTAGTTGCTCATGCAGTCCTCGATCTCCGTCCCGCGTTGCAACCACTGGCCACCCTCGAACTCAAACCGCTCCAGGCGAAGGTTGAACCATACCTCCGGACCCTGGCTCGTCTGCCGCGTGGGCTCGCGATATGCGTTCAGCGCCGTCAACTTGCCCCGGTGGTCCACATAGATTCCCCGCGCGATCCAACTGCCCGGCCCCTCGGGCCCGTCGGGGTCGTCCGCCAGGATCCGGCTCTCACTCCACCGGTGGCCGTCCACACTGGTCGCGTAGCGAATCAACTGCGTGGGACTGTCTTCGTCCACCCGCCCCGAACTCCACACCGCCCAGAACTTGCCGTCGTGGTGCGCGAGATAGGAGTGCAGGTTGAACTGCCATTCGCCCTCCCGCGCTCTGAATACCGGACTCGTTCGCGAGGGGGCCAGGGCAAGTGACCTCGGTCTGGCCAACAGCTCCGCACTGACCAGCGCAACGGCCGGGTCATGCTCCGGCTGGGCGCCGGACGCGGCCAGCAGGGCAATTGAGACAAGTAGAGTGCGTTTCATCACTGTGATTTCTTTCCGGCCCCCTGGTACTCATAGCGCGGTGCCGGGATTCGAGCGTATCACGGCGGACCCGCTCCACTGCGGCATTGCCGCCCTCCCCCGCTCCGGATGCGCTCCCAGCTCCTGCGTTGAAAGCGTCCCATCTTCGCACGCCCCTCCATCCCTGCTCCTGGCGGCGTCTCCGGTTCAGGGCCAGACCCTTGACAGCCTCCGCCACTTCGAGAATGATGACAAAAAGGCCCGAAAGCGATCTCTGGAATGAGGTCACCGGCATGGTTGGGAAGACCGTCTCGCACTACCGCGTCCTCGAAAGAATCGGGCAGGGCGGCATGGGCATCGTCTACAAGGCGGAGGACGCGCGCCTGCGCCGCTTCGTCGCCCTCAAGTTCCTCACCCCCGCCGCCGCCGGCGACCCCGGCCTCCGCTCCCGCTTCCTCCGCGAAGCGCAAGCCGCGGGCTCCCTGGACCATCCCCATATCTGCCCGGTCTACGGCATCGAAGATTGCGGCCACGGCGTCTTCATCGTCATGGCCTTCCTGGACGGCTGGCCGCTCAACCGCCTTGTCGCCCATGGTCTCCCTCTGCCCCGTGCCCTCGACTACGCCCTCGATATCGGCGCCGGCCTCCAGGAGGCGCACGCCCACGGCATCGTCCACCGTGATATCAAGAGCGCCAATATCATCATCACCACGAAAGGCCGCGCCGTCATCACTGATTTCGGCCTCGCCATGCTCTCCGGCAGCACCCGCATCACCAGGACCGGCACGACCCTGGGCACCCTCTCCTACATGTCCCCCGAACAGGCTCTGGGCCAGCGCGTCGACCTCCGCACCGACATCTGGTCCCTCGGCGTCGTCCTCCACGAGATGATCACCGGCAAATGTCCCTTCGGCGGGAACAGCATGCAGGCCATCCTGAACGCCATCCTCACGGAGGAACCCCCGCCCCTGCACTCCGCCGAGTGCGAAATCCCCGCGGAATTGTCCCGAATTGTGCGAAAAACCCTTGCCCGGGATCCTGATCTCCGCTACCAGCAGGTCGACGGACTCCTCACCGCGCTCAGAGCCGTCCGCCACACCGTGAAGGACACCGCCGGCGTTGCAATGGCCTTTCCCGTATCGCCCGCGGCCGCGGTTGACCCGGTCACCCTCCTTCTCCCGCCCGAGGCCGCGCCGCCCTTCGACGCGTTCCTTGCCGGCGCCGTCTCCGCCGGCAGACCGGCCTCCGCCCGCTGGCGCCAGGCCGCTTCCGTCATCGCTGTCCTCATGTTCATCGCTCTCGTTGTGTTCTGGTGGCGTCTCGCGGGCCATCCGTGAATTGCCCGTCCCCAGCTCGTACTTTCGGGACGATCCACCCTGTATACTGACACCGGTGCCGGCCCCCGAATCCGGCAGCGGACGCCCTATGAGCAACCGCGATCCCCGCCACGCGCTCTTCGTCGCGGCCCTCGGCGCCGCGCTGATGATGGCCCATCACGTCGGCGCCAAGTCGCTTCGCGATGCTCTCTTCCTTTCCAGCTTCGACGTCACCTCTCTGCCGTTGATGGTCATCGCCGCCTCCGGCTTCTCCCTCATCCTCGCCTTCGGCGCCTCGCGCGTCATGCTCCGCTTTTCCCCCGCCGTTGTCGCACCCCGGTCCTTTGCCGTCGCCGCCATCCTCTACGCGCTTGCCGGACTTCTGCTTCCTTCTCAACCCCGGCCCGCCGCCGTCCTGATCTTCCTCCTCGTCGCTGGAACCGGTTCCTTGCTGCCCTCCGCCTTCTGGTCCCTCATCAGTGAATGTCTCGACCCCGCCACCATCCGGGCCAGGGTCGGCCTCATAGCCGCCGCCGGCACCGCCGGCGTGGTCTCCGGCGGACTGCTCGCCGAGCGAGCCGGCGCCTTCGGATCCGTCCCCACGATGATCCCCCTGCTCGTCCTCCTTCACCTTCTCTGCGCCTTCGCGTCGTCCCGCCTGGCGCGCTTCACTCCGGAGACCCCTCCCTCCGCGAACTCCCCTTCCGGAAGCGCACCACCCCCGCTTCGTCAGGTCCTCAACGGCGCCCCGTACCTTCTCCCCCTTGCTCTGCTCGTCCTCACCGGAACAACCGCGGCCGGATTGATTGACTATATCTTCAAAGCCCATTCCGCCGCAGTCTGGTCGAGTGACGGCGACCTCCTCCGCTTCTTCGCCGTCTTCAACACTGGCATCGGCCTCCTCACCTTCACCCTCCAGACCGGCGTCAGCCGGCGTCTTCTCGCCAGCCTCGGGATCGGCGGTACCCTCGCCACTCTACCCACCGCCACTGCCTTCGGCGCCTTCGCCGCCATGATCCTCCCCGGTCTCCCTGCCATCGGTATTGCCCGCGGCTGCGAATACGTTTTTCGCAATTCCTTCTTCCGCGCCGGCTACGAACTCTTCTCCGCACCCGTCCCGGCCGGCGCCAAACGCGCAGCCAGACCTCTCATCGATGTCGGCTTCGACCGCCTCGGCGACGGCCTGGCCGCGGCCCTTGTCCGCTTTCTGCTCTTCTCCATTCCTGCCTTCACCAGCCAGGCCATCCTGACTGCCGCCGTCCTCCTCGGCATAGCCGGCATCTGGCTCGCCCTGCGCCTCGAACATGCCTACGTCGAACTCCTCGAAAGCGACCTGCTCCGCCGCGCCCGTAACCTCGAACTCGGTGACTTCAGCGGCAGTATCCACGCATCCATCTCCCTCGCCCGGTTCCCCCAGGATCCCTCCGCCTCCGCCGGCCGGCCTCGGGATTCTGTCGGAAACCTGCGCGAGTTGACCTCCGGCGACCCGGGGCGCGCCCGCCGCGTCCTGCAGTCCTGCTCCCGCCTCGACCCGCTCCTTGTGCCTGCCGTCATCCCGCTCCTCGCCTCTCCGCATCTCCACCTCCTCGCGATTCGCGCCCTCCGCCCCCTCGCGCAGGAACACACGGGCCAACTGCTCGACCATCTGCTTTCGCCCTCCGGACCTCTCTCCGTCCGGCGACGTATTCCCCGCATCCTCGCCCATTGCCCGGGCCCGCGCGCCGCAGAGGGTCTCCTCCTCGGCCTCGATGACCCCGACTTCGAAGTCCGCTACCGCTGCGCGCAGGCCCTCTCTTCCATCGCCGCCGCCCACGGCCCGCTCGCTCTTCCC
>DNFG01000200.1 GCA_003487005.1 Bryobacterales bacterium | reverse complement strand
AAGGGGCGGATGTGCGGATTGATCTCTCCATCGCCGGAGCCGCCAAGGGCCAGGCGACATTCTGGACCTGCGATTTGACCGAAGGGTATATCGAGATTAACGGCAGCTACAGGACTTGAGGGGGGCGTCGGTCGCAACAACTTGGCGGTTAGGAGGAGACGGTTTCGCACAGAGAATGTGGCCGTAAGGGTTAAGCAAAGTCGAGGGACTAGACTCCGGATAGTGGATTATGAAGGGTATTTCGTCAGTAGTTTTCGTCGGTTTGCTACTTGACTTCATCCCCCTCCTGGGTGCTGCAGAAATCCGGATCTCGGTTGAAGACCCGCGCCCTCTGCGGGCGGCGGTGAGGGAATTGGAACTGGCGTTGGGGTATCCAATCAACTATGAGGATCCAGCCTACCCTGACGACGACGTCGAGGACCAAACCCATCGGAGTTATCGCGGGCCAGGGCGGCTGCTGCTGCCTCGCAAGGGCCGGATCGATGTAGCAGTACCGTCATCAACGCAAGTTCCTGCGAAGACGATCCAATCTCTCATCGAGGACCACCTCAAGCGGAAGAACCCAGGACTCTTTGCCTTGAGGCCCGGCGGGCCACCATACACAGTCGCTCCGGCGCACAATGCGCTGCTGGATACGATCATCTCGGTCGAGCCGGGGGAGACTACGTTCATGGGGGCAGTTCTGGCGATTGCAGAGTCGCTGACCCAAGCGACAGGCATCAAGGTTCACGGCCCCGGGATGCTGGTCGGGCCGCGCGAACGTTTTGCTTTCAGTTCTGTCGGCGAACCTGCCCGCGTCGCGTTGCAGAAGTTGTTCCAGCCGCGAACACGGCAACCCGAACCCATCTATGTGTGGGACTTGCTGTATGCTCCCGGGTATGGTTTCGTTCTGAACATCCATACCGTCAAGGTCCGGTCCCTTCGACCGGATGGTTCCACGACCCTGGAGCAACTCAGGGCGCCCGCGCAGCAGCCGGATTGAGAAGTGGCTCCTCAGCGACACGAAGCTTCAGGTCGCCACCGCAGATCCGGCGTCACTTCCCCGCGATGGCGTAAAGCTGGTTGCGGTTGGCGATATAGAGGACTCCGTTGGCGGGGACGGGGGTGCAATAGACCGAGGAGCCCATGTTCATCTCGGAGAGGAGTTTCATCTCTTTGCCGGTGGCGAGGACGACGACGTCGCCGTCTTCATCGCCGAGGTAGATCTTGCCGTCGATGATCATGGGGGAGCCCCACATGGCGGCGAGCATGTCGTATGTCCAGTAATTCTTGCCTGTTTCGGCATCGATGGCGTGAAGGAAGCCGGAGAAGTCGGCGTAGTAGAGGATGCCGTCGAGCAGGGCGCCGGTGGAGATGGAGCGGCGGATCTTCTCGTAGTGCCAGAGGCGGCCGGACTGGGTGATATCGCCGCGCTTCGTGGCGTCGATGGCGTAGAGGTGGCCGGGGCCTTCGCCGTGTTCGGGGTCCTGGCCATTGGCGATATAGACGCGATTATTGTGAATAATGGGGGTGGAAATCACTTCATTGCGCGTCTTGGGCCAGACGGAGTCTTTGGGGTTGGTGTCGAATTCCCAGAGTTTCTTGCCGGTCATGGCTTCATAGCCGCGGACCCAGCCGTCGCCCTGGGGGCTGACGACCTGGACGACGCCGCCGATTTCGGCGACGGCCGGGGAGGCCCACTGGCCGTGGAGAATGCGATCCTCGACGGAATTGTCTTCCCAGACGAGCTTGCCGTCTTTCTTGTTGAGGGCAATGATGGCGGGGGCGCGAGGCGAGGGGATATTGACGTGGCTTTCATCCTGGCCGTTGGAGGTGTGGATGAAGAGCAGGTCGCCGTGGGCGACGGGCGAGCAGTTGGCGAGGTTGTGGGGGTGGGCGCCGACCTCCTCCATCATGTCGAATTTCCAGAGAATTTTACCGGTTTTGACTTCGAAGGCGACGACTTCGGCGCGGTTATTCACATACCAGCCGGTGCCGCTTTCGACGAGGGGGGCGGAGGCGATGCCCTGGAAGGGCCAGTCGTTGACGCGGCCGGAGGCCAGTTTGTCGGTAATGATCTGGTAGAGGAACTCGCCGTCGCTCTCGCGGAAGGCCATCAGGACGCCCTTGTCGCCCTTGATCTTGGGATCGCGCGGGGCTTCGTTATTGGTGCCGACAAGGACGACGCCATCGGCGATGACGGGGTTGCCGTAAGACTGGGAGCCGAGCGTGACGACCCATTTGACGTTCTTCTTGGACTCGACGTCCCACTCGGTGGGGATGCCCTTCATGGTGGAGAGCATGTTGCGGTCGGGGGTGCCGCCCCACATGGGCCAGTTGCCGTTGGCGGGATCGGCTGCGTTGAGGAGCAGGGCCGAGGCGGCAAGAATCAGGGAGGCGTTGAGGATTTTCATCGGTTGGCCGTCACTTTCAGGTTGTCGTAATAGACGCCGAACTGGGCATCGCCGAAGATGCCGGGGCTGCCTTCGCGTTCGCCGAGGGGGTCGGTGCGCTCGACGAGCCAGGCTTCGGGTTCGGGTTCGCCGCGTTTCCAGACCTTCCCGCGGGCGCGGACGCCGCCGCCGGGCAGGTTTTCGACGCGGAGTTTGAGGCGGTACCAGGTGTCTTTCTGCCAGCTGAATTTGGCGGTGACCGTGCGCTTGGTTTCAGGCTGCCAGGGTTGGAGTTCGACGCGCTGGCCGTTGCCGAACAGGACGAGGCCATAGCGCTGGGCGAAGATGCCGCCATCGCCGAGTTGGCGGCGGCGCTCGGGTGCCATCATGTCGGCCTCGACGGTGTAGTCATGGAGGTCGTTGGGGCCGAAGAAGACGCGCATCCGG
>DNFG01000497.1 GCA_003487005.1 Bryobacterales bacterium | reverse complement strand
CCCCACCACAGGCTGGGCCTTTTCGCGTTCCAGGATGCAGTCTTTTATGGCCGGTAGACCGGAATCCACGCCAGCACACACGCCCCCAAACCCGCCGCGAGACACAACCACGCGAACCAGTCGCCCCACATCGTGTATGCCGTCTGTTCGCGGATCCAGCCAAAACGCAGCCGGCCTGACTGTCTTTCGAAATCCGGCAATTCATCCCAAACCCGACCCGCCGGATCAATTGCCGCCGTGCGCCCGTCATTGGCCGGACGCAAAAGCCAGCGGCCGTTCTCCACGGCCCTCATGCGCGCCAGGGCCAGATGTTGCTCTCTCGGCGCACTGGACTTGCCGAAATATCCGTCATTCGTCAAATTGATCAGAACTTCCGCGCCCTCCCTGGCCGCCTCGCGGACGAGGTGCGGGAATGCCGACTCGTAGCAAATGAACACGCCAATCCGGTTCTCGCCTGTGGAAAATACACCGGCCTTCCGGCCGGCGGCATAATTGCCAGCCTCGCTTGATATCTTTTCGATCCACCCGAATCCCGGCGGGATGTATTCGCCGAAGGGTACCAGAAACTGCTTGTCATAGCGGCCGGCCAATTGTCCGCGCGCGTCGATCAGAAACCCGGAATTCAACGGTTCACGTTTCGGCGTGAACGCAACGCCGCCGAATAGGAATGGAGCTTTCGCCAGGCGGGTCAGTTCGGCTGCCGCCCGGCGCAGTGTTTCGTCCTGGTAGTAATAGAGTGGTGCGGGCGCCTCGGGCCACAAAAGGAGCGCCGGCGCCGCTTGATCCACCTCAATAGCCTGAGCGAGGGTGGAATACATCAACTGCCGCAGCATGCGGTCCTTTTCTTCCTGGGTCCAGGTCATCTCCGCGGGCACGTTGGGCTGCATGACGACGGCCTCCCGGCCCGGGGCCTGTTTCAACTGCACCGCGGGAAGCAACCAGAGGAGTCCCAGTGCGAGCAGACAGGCCACCTCCCGGCGCGGCCTGCGCAACAACACGAGCGCCAACCCCGTTGCCAACGCCGCGAAGACAAACGAGATCCCATAGACTCCCACCAACGGAGCCAGACGGACAGGCAATCCCATTTCAAGGCCCGCATTCCCGAGTGTGAGCCAGGCAAACCCGAGCGGGCCGTGAGTCCTCTCGATCCCCACCCAGAGGGCAGCAACCGCCGGAACCGCCCACGGCCGTTTCAGCAACGGGCCCGCGAGGGCCGCAAAGACGGCCAGATGGAGTCCTTTCGCCAGGGCGAAGGCGATCAGGGCGAGGATGGCCAGCGGGCCCGTCAGTCCCCCGTAAGCCGCGAGGACATCGCCGATCCAGTGGCACACCACGAGCCAGTAACAGAATCCGGCGAGCCAGCCGGTCAGAAACCGGCGGCCCCACCCCGATTCGTGGGTGAGGGCGTACAACAAAGGGGTCAACGCCGCGGGAGCCAGAAAGGCTGCCTTCCAGGGAGGGAGGATCGCGGCGAGCAGGGCCGCGGACAGCACCGCGCCACCCGCGGCTAACTGCCAGCGCCGCATGACTCCCGTGCCTGCTCGTTCACTTCGTCCGCCATGTACGAGGAGCGCACGAATGGTCCTGCAAAGACCATGCGGAACCCCATGCTCATCCCCCGGGCCTTCCACCGTTCATACCGGTCTTCCGGCACGTATTCGCTCACTTCCCGGTTCCGCCGCGTTGGCTGCAGATACTGGCCGATCGTCACCACATCCACTTCCGCCGCCCGCAAATCCGCCAGCAATTCGTTCACTTCCTCCTCCGTTTCGCCCAGGCCCACCATCAGCCCCGACTTCGTTAACACTCCCGGCGCCGCCTCGCGCGCGAAGCGCAGGACTTCGAGCGACTGGAGGTAGCTGGCCTGGGGGCGGACCGGCTTGTACAGGCGCGCTACGGTCTCCATGTTGTGGTTGAAGACGTGCGGACCAGCCGCCAGCACCCGCGCCACCGCCTCGTGATCTCCGCAGAAGTCCGGAGTGAGGACCTCGACCCGGGCCTCGGGCAGGGCCGCGCGGACGCGCTCCACGGTCTCCGCGAAGTGTGCGGAGCCTCCGTCGGCCAGATCATCCCGGTTCACGCTCGTGATGACGACATAGCGCAGGTCCATCGAGCGCGCCATGGCTGCGACGTTGGCCGGTTCCAGTGGATCGAGGGCCATGTCGTGTTTCGCCGGCGACCCCTTCGGGACCGAGCAGAAGGTACAGCCCCGCGTGCAGACGTTGCCGAGGATCATGAACGTCGCCGCCCTCCGCGAGAAACACTCGTGGATGTTCGGACAGCGCGCGGACTCGCACACAGTATGCAGGTGCAACCGCCTCAACTCATTCTTAAGCAATTGCACCGACTGAAAATCGGTCGCCGGCTTCCGCAGAAACTGCGGCAATCGCTCCCGCCGTCCGGAGTTGCCTATCTGAACGAGTCCAGTGCTCACTGGATCGTCCGCGGCATCGGGTTGTCGATCCCCAACTCCCGCAATTTGTCGCGCGCCGCCGCCACCGCTTCCTTGCTTGCCAGCGGTCCCACCAGAACCCGGACCAGACCCGCCTGGTTGGGAACCGCCATCAGCGTACCCGTATGCCCGTTCCGCTTCAGCATGCCGAGCATGCCTTGTCCGTCCTTCAGACTCGTCGCCGCGACCTGAAGGTAGCTCCCCGTCGCCGGTGCGGGCAGCGCGCCCGTGTCCGTGGCGGTTTCGACACCCCCTTGCACGCTCAGGGGCGGCGCCGAGGGTTTCACCTCCGGGAGTTTGACGTCAGCCTTGGCCGGCGGGGGCGGCTCGGGAGCCGGTTCCACCTTCGCTGGCGGTGGAGTGCCGGCCTGAGCAGGCTCGGCCGGCCCCGCCGCCGCAACGGACTTCGCCGGTTCCACTGGGGGATCGATCGTCTTGAGCGCACCCCCGGGCGGGGCTGTGGCGACAGCCGGCGTGGTGCTCCGTCCCGCCAGAAAGCCCATTGCGAAGAACACGCCCAACAGCACGATGACAATAAACAAAACCCCCAGGAGCTGTTTGTTCCCCAGTATCAGTTCATATTCGCCGTCTTCACGTGCGGGCATAGCGTTGGTGTCCTGTTTCCCCTTGAACGATCGTCTCTCATTGTTGAGAATAAACCTCAAATGGCTTGCTCCACAACTGCTTCCGGCGAATCCGGTCTCCGGTTTGCCTGCCAGTCCGGCTGCACGCGCTGCTGCGACGTCCAGGGCTTCGTCTATCTGACCGAAGCCGACCTTCTCCGCGCCGCCCGTTTCCTCCGGCTTTCTCCGGGGGAATTTGAGCGGCGTTACGTCTATCGCACCCGTCATCTGCTCCGGCTTCGCAAACCCCGCGGCCGGCAGTGCGAATTTCTACTGCCCGATGGCTGCTCCATCCACCCCGCGAAACCCACCCAGTGCCGGTTGTTTCCCTTCTGGCCTGAACTGGTCGAGTCCAGGCAAGCGTGGCAGCACACCGCGGAAACCTGCCCCGGTATCGGAATGGGACCGCTGTACCAAATTGGGACCGCACTTGAAACATCGGCCGAAATGCGCACGGCCTATCCGCATTTCTACGGATCTACTCCGGGTCCGGCAAAGCGCTGATTCCAAAGGACCTGGTCGAGTCGCTGCCGACTGGCCTTCCGCGTGCATCCCTTCCAGCGTCATGCTGGATCCCATCGCATCCCGGCTGGAGAGTTACCTGGACCTGTTGGCCCAGCGGCAGAAACTGGTCACCACCAACATCGCCAATGCCGATACCCCGGGCTACCGGACCCGCGACATCGACTTCCAGACCGAGTTCCAGTCCTTCAGCCGGGGCGCCTCGCCCACCATCCTGAATCCGCACGGGTTGACGGTCAAGAATGACGGCAACGACGTCAGCCTCGACCGCGAGTCGCGTTTGCTGGCCGAGAATGCGATGCGCTTCAACCTCGCCGCCAGCCTGCTGAAAGGTCAAATGCAGATGGTCCGCAAGGCCATCGAGGAAGGGAAGAACGGATGAGCCTTTTTCACGTCATGTCCGTCAGCGCGTCCGGGCTTGCCGCACAGCGTGCCCGTGCGCAGTCGATCGTTCAGAACCTCGCCAACTCCGAGACCACGCGAACCCCCGAAGGCGGTCCATACCGCCGCAAGGATGTCGTCTTCGCTCCCGAAGCCCAGATCTCGCCCTTCTCCTCTGTCTTCCAGGCAGAACTCGGCGCCCCGCAGACCGGGGTGGGCGTCGCCGGCGTGGTCGAAGACATCCGCGACCCATTGCTTCGATACCAGCCCGGCCATCCTGACGCTGACGCCCAGGGCTATGTCGCTTACCCCAACATTAATCCCGCCGAGGAAATGGTGGACTTGATGAGCGCTTCCCGAGGCTACCAGGCCAACGTTGCCGCCTTGTCCGCGGTCAAGGACATGGTCGCCAAGTCCATCGATCTGTTGAGGTAAATCCATCATGGGACCCATCTCCGGCATCCGCCCTCCCAATCCGGTCGAAGCGATTCGCGATGTAGCCGGTGCCGCCCATGCCCCAACGGGCGACTTCGGCCAGCTTGTCCGTCAGGCCATGCAGACCGTCGACGGACTTCAGAAGGATTCGCACGCGAGCGTCCAGCGGATGCTGTCCGGGGAGGTCGAGGACCTTCACAAAGTCGCACTTGACCACCAGCGCGCTGCCCTGGCCTTCGACATGTTTCTGCAGGTACGCAACAAAGCCGTCCAGGCCTATCAGGAAGTCATGAGGATGCAGTTGTAAGTCCTCCGGGACCGCCGCCATGGGACAGATCACCTCGCTCTTCGCCAGCCTCTCGCTCCGCCAGAAACTCACGATCGCCGGCGGCGCCCTCGTCGTCGCGCTTCTGATCTGGCAGGGGGTCCGCTGGAACCGGGAGAGCGACCTTCGTCCACTGTTCACCAACCTGGCAGCGGAAGACGCCGGCGTGCTTGTCGAGCGCCTTCGCGCCGCCAATGTCCCCTACAAAGTCGGCGATCAGGGCGCCATTCTCGTGCCTTCCGCCCGCGTCGCCGAACTGCGTCTCGAGATGGCTGCCGCCGGGCTGCCACGGTCGGGACGCATCGGCTTCGAGCTTTTTGACAAGACCAATTTCGGCACCACGGACTTCGCTGAACAGGTCAATTTCCGGCGCGCCATCGAGGGCGAACTCGAGCGCAGCATCATGGCGCTCAGTGAAGTGGAGCGCGCCCGAGTCCACGTTTCTTTCGCGAAACAGTCCGTCTTTCTGGACAACCGCGAACCCGCCAAAGCCAGCGTCATGGTCAAACTCCGCCCCGGCGCCCGCCTCCAACCCTCGCACCTGCTCGGCATCGCCCATTTGACCTCCAGCGCCGTCGAAGGGCTCGAACCCGAGAGCGTCTCGATCCTCGATATGGCGGGCGCGCTGCTCAGCCGGCCCCGCCGCGGCATCGAAGACGATTCCCCGGGCGCTTCCGACGCGATGATCGAATACCGCCAGTCCCTCGAGCGGGAGATGCTCGCCAAGATCCGGCAGACCCTCGATCCCCTCCTGGGCGAGGACAAATACCGCGCCGGCGTCTCCCTCGAATGCGACTTCACTCGCGGCGAACTCAGCGAGGAGCGCTTCGATCCCGACAACTCCGTGATGGTCACCTCCCAGAAGACGGAAGACGCCTCTGGCAGCGCCGGCGGTCCCGGGGCCGGCGGAATCCCCGGCACCGCCACAAGCCTGCCCCGGCCGGTTCAGACTGCCCCCGCTGGCGGCGGCGCCTCGCTTTCCCGCCGGACCGAGAGTATTGCCTACCAGACCAGCCGTGTCGTCCGCCGCACCGAGATCCCCCGCGGGGCGCTGAAGCGCATTTCCATCTCGGTCCTGGTGGACCACGCCGTCCGCTGGGAAGGCGAGGGCGCCGGCGCACGGCGGGTCCTCGATGCGCCACCGCCCGAAAAGCTCAAAGTCGTTCGCGACCTCCTTGCGGGCGTCGTCGGCTACCAGGAACAGCGAGGCGACCAGATCCTGGTAGAATCGCTGCCATTCGAGGCCACCCTGGCCGCACCTGCGCCAGCGCCCCCCGGCGGCGCCGCCCCCGAGAAGTCTGGCGGCTTCCCGGCCTTCGCGCTCCCCCCCTGGACTAAACCCCTGATCGACATCGCCCCGATCGGCGTCTGGCTCGGGGCCGCCGGCTCTTTGGTCGCCGTCTTCCTCGCCGCCATCGTCTGGTTCATCCGCCGCCGCGGCAGCCGGAAGCACCCCGCGTCCGTCGATCCGGGCCCCCGCGCTCTCGGGCCGGAGGAATCCGACGATCAGCTCGAGCAGAAAGCCATGGCCGCCATCGCCCAATCCGAGGCCGAGCGCGCGCGAATGGAAGAGGAGGTTCTGAACACCCTCCGCCTGCCCCCAAGCACCAAGAAATCGGAGGTTCTCAAGAAACACATCGGCGATCAGGCTCGGAAAGACCCCTATGCCACCGCCCAACTGATTCGGACCTGGCTCAACGAATCGGAGAAATAGCGCCTTGATCACCAATACCCAGTCGGAAAAAGACAAGGCCACCCGGCTCACCGGAGCCCAGAAGGCTGCTGTGTTGATGGTCTCGCTGGGTGAACACACCGGCGCCGAAATCCTGAAGCACCTTGATGAAGACGAAGTCGCCTCCATCGGCAAGGAAGTCGCCCGCCTCTCTTCCCTGTCCAGTGAAGATGCCGAAACCACCCTCGAAGAGTTCTACACCATGTCCATGGCGCAG
>DNFG01000254.1 GCA_003487005.1 Bryobacterales bacterium | reverse complement strand
ATCCATAACCCGCCATCCCCGGCACCCCCACCTGCACGCGCACATGGCGGTACCCCTGCGCCATGTACCGCCGCGCACTCTCGATCACCTGCCCAATCTCCGCCCCCGACGCGTGCGCATAACAATCCGCCGCCTCCCGGCACTTCCCCCCAAGCAACTGATACACCGGCATCCCCGCCATCCGTCCCTTGATGTCCCACAACGCCTGATCCACCCCGCTGATGCCGTTGTTCAGCACCGGACCATTCCGCCAGTACGACGAGTTGTACATCGCCTGCCACAAATCATCGATCCGGTCAGCCGGTTTCCCCACCAGAAATGGCTTCAGATACCGCTCCACCGCCGGCACCACCAGGTCCGCCCTCTGCGTGTACGTCGCGCACCCGTAGCCGTAAAGCCCGTCCTGGTCCGTCACCACCTTCACCACCGCCAACCGCAACCCCGCCGGCGCCGTCGCAATCACCTGAACGTCCTTGATCTTCGGCGACGCCATCCCCCGCACCGCCCGCGCCGCCTGTTCCTGCGCCTCCAAAGCCCGTGTCCCAAGCGGCGCCGCCGCGGCAAGTGTCAACAATGACCGGCGTTTCATAACGCCGACCATTCTATCGCTACTTGGCCTCGGCCACGCCCCTCGCCGTCTGCTTGACAAGTACTGCTTGTCAGTCTAAGATCCAGGTGTGATCCGGAATCTGAAGGGTCGCCCTTTGAATCGGCTTTATGAACACGGTGAACGCAGGGGAATTCGGCCTGATCTGGTTGATGCCGTTATTCGGATCCTGACCCTGCTCGATGTGGCCTCTTCCCCCGAGGAACTGAGGCTGCCTGGCTTCGGATTGCATGCACTGAAAGGAGATCTCCGCGGATTCTGGGCGGTCACAGTCCGCGCCAATTGGCGCATCATCTTTAGATTCGTGGACGGCGACGCCCTGGACGTCGAACTGATCGACTACCACTAAACCATGAAGGAAAGCAGGCCCCAATGCCCATGAAATTTCCCGCCCATCCTGGCAGCATCATCCGCCATGACTGTCTCGAACCCCTCGGCCTGACCGTGACCGCCGCCGCCGCCGCTCTCGGTGTTTCCCGCCAGGCTCTGAACAACGTCGTCAACGGCAAGGCCGCCATCTCCGCCGAAATGGCGATCCGCCTCTCCAAAGCCTTCGGATCCAGCCCCGAACTTTGGCTCCGCCTCCAGGTCGCCTACGATCTCGCCCAGGTCCGCCAGCGTGAGCGTGAAATCAGGGTCACCCGCTTTCACCCTCCCTCGGCAGCCTGAAATTCGGGGTTCCCCTACTTACCCTCCCGGTCCTCCATCATCCGTTGCACATTCTCCAACTGCCGCCCCAACCGCTTCCCCCGCGCCGCCAGCGTCAGTACATACGCCACCAGAATCACCCAGCAGGCAATCAGCCCGTAGGCCAGATATTGAAAATTCCGCGCTTCCGAATCGCTCATTGACCTTCTCCTCAGAACGAATGCGCCGCTCGCCGCAGCGCGTCAATCTCCCGCTGCTGGTTCTCCTGCTTCATGCGCAGTAGCACCAGCACCGCCGCGATCATCAATAGCGGCACCCAATTCCCGTACAGCATCTCGCGATAGATCCCGTCCATTTTCCCCTCGCCAAATAGCACCGGCTGCGGATGCTGCGTCCGGAACCACTTGATCGAAAAGAAAACAAACGGCACCACCGAGAAATTCAGAATCAGCATTACCGCCCCCAACCGCGCCCGCTCCGTCGTCTCCTCCACCGCCCGTCGCAGCACCAGGTACCCCGCGTACAACAACCAGCACACCAGCATCGACGTCAGCCGCCAATCCCACGTCCACCAGATGCCCCAGATGATCCGCGCCCAGATCATTCCGCTGATCAGATTAATCGCCCCAAACGCCAGTCCAACTTCCGTCACCGAAACCGCAAACGCGTCCCACTGCAGGCTCTTCTTCGCCAGATACACGATCCCCGCCACCAGCGCCAGGAAAAAGCAAAGAAAACAAGTGAACGCCGCCGGTACATGGAAGAAGATAATCCGGAAAATCGCCCCTTGAAATGCCTCGTCCGGCAATTGCGTCAGCATCACCCAGATATTGCGTGTCAGCAGCATCGCCGCCACCGCCCCCAGCACCACCATCACCTTTTCTCGCATTCCCATCAGCAACCTCCCCTCAACCAATCAACACCGTGTCAATCAATACCACGGCCAGCGAAGTAAAGATAATATCGAACCCGATCAACAGCCGCAGCCACGCCACGTCGTCTCCCGTGATCGGCTCGCCCCCAATCAGCACCGTGCTCAGCCGCATCGCCGCCATCAAACACGGGATCAGCACCGGATACATCAGCATCGGCAGCATGATTTCACGCAGCCGCAGATTCACCGTCAACGCCGAGAACACGGTCCCCACCACCGTCACCCCCCACGTCGCCAGCAACAGCACCAGCACCAGTTCGCCCAGATGCCGGTACCACGTCACATTGTAAAAAACCCCAAAAACAGGCAGACACACCAACTCAATCCCCAGCAGCAGCACGTAGTTCGCCAGCGCCTTCCCCAAAAACAACGCCGCCCCCGGCACTGGCGAAGCATTCAGCATATCCAGACAGTCATTCGGCAATTCCCGCGCAAACGACCGGTTTAATACCAAAACCCCCGCGAACGCAAACGCCAGCCACAACAGCCCCCCCGCAATCTCCCGCGTCGTCTCCGACGTCGGATCAAAAGCAAAACTGAACAGCAGCAGAATCACCAGCGCAAACGAAAGCGAGGCATTGATCGCCTCCTTCGTCCGGACTTCGCTCCGCAAATCTTTCGCCGCCACGGTCAGCATCTGGCGAATAAAGGCCATCTACGCCTCCCCGTGTACCCGGTACAAATAGCCCGGATCCGCCAGCATCTCCGCCGTCCGCTCGCCCGTGTGCGCCAGTTTGCCCCGGTTGATCAATACGACGTGCGTCGCCAGTTCCAGCGCCTCCCGCAATTGATGCGTGGACATCAGCACCGTCCGCCCTTCGCGCAAGGCATCCCGCAGCAACCCCTGCAACAGCGCAATCGCCCGGTCGTCCAGCGCCGTGAACGGCTCATCCAATAACAACAACCGCGGATTGTGCAGAAACGCCCGCGCCACTGCCAGCCTCTGTCGCATTCCGCGCGAAAACTCGCGAACCAACCCGTCCTTCACCCTCGCCAGCCCCGTCTTCTCCAGCCACTCCTCGGCCACCCGCCCCGGCGACTCCAGCGCATACAAACCCGCGAACAATTTCAGATTCTCGAGCGCCGACAACTCGTCATAAATCCCAATGCCATGCCCGATGATCCCCACCTGCGCCCGCGTTGCCCGCACCGAAGCGTCCTGCCCAAACAGCTTCACCGCCCCCTTGGTCGGCCGTGATAGTCCAGCCAGTATCCGGATCAGCGTCGTCTTGCCCGCGCCGTTCGGCCC
>DNFG01000169.1 GCA_003487005.1 Bryobacterales bacterium | reverse complement strand
GGCGGTGTCCGGGGTTGCGGAGCAGCATCAGGCGGAGGGCGTGGCGGCGGCGCTGGGTCAGGAGGATCTGCGGGGGAAGAGCGTGCTGGTGCCGTCGGCGCTGGCGACGCGGGACGTTTTGCCCCGGGAACTGGCGGCGCTGGGGGCGCGGGTGACGACGGTGCCGGTGTATCAGAATCTGGTGCCGGAGGGGTTGGCCGAGGCGGCGAAGGCGCTGTTTGCGGAAGGGGTGAAGCCTCACTGGGTGGTGTTCACGAGTCCGTCGACGGTAAAGAACCTGCTGGCGGCGGTGGGCGGGGCGGCGCTGGAGGACGTGCGGGTAGCGGTGATTGGGCCGGTGACGGCGGAAGCGGCGCGGCGGCACGGGTTGGCGGTGGCGGTGGAGGCATCGCCATCGACAACGGAGGCGCTGGCGGAGGGGATGGCGGCGTTTGTGCGGGGCGGCTAGCCGAACGCGGTGACGAGGTCTTCGAGGTGTTCGCCGCGGACGTCGATATCGGTGAGGCGAGCCGAGCCGATGCCGAGTTGTTCGGCGAGCAGGAGGGTGTTGTCGCAGTTGGTGAAGGGGGGCGTGCCTTTGGGGGCGCGGGGATCGTAGCCCATCAGGGCGGTGCCGACGGTGTCGGTGGTCAGGGCGTTGGTCCCGAGAACGAGAATGCCGGGGCGGATGTGGCGGACACCGCGAATCCAGGGGCCTTCGCCGCCGGCGATGGTTTCGACGCCGTCGATGAAGGAGATGCCGATGGGGCAGGCGGCGTTGAGTTCGGCGGTGATGCGGGGCATCCGGTAGCCGGCGTCGCGGCTGGAATTGGGGTCGATTTCGGCGGGTGCGGATTTGGCGGGCTGGCGTTTGCCGAAGTGGCAGGTGAGGGCGCGGCCCTTCTCGGGGGATTCGTTGGGTTCGTCGAGCCCGGCATCGTCGCCATAAATGGAGGCGGGGGTGATGCCGAAAATGTTCTTCATGGCGAGGGTGATGCCGCAGGTTTCATGGTTCTTGAGTTTGGCCATGGAGACGAGGACATCGGACTGGTCGTAGGCGGCGTTGAGGTCGTAGGCGGGGTAGACGAGGCCGCCGGAGGGGACTTTGAAGCGGGCGTAGTCTTTGAAGTTGCCGCGGGAGTTGGTGTTGACGAACTCGAGGTTGGGGGCGGCGGCACGGAGAGTGCGCAGGTTCCAGCCGGATTCGAGGAGGTACTCTTCGAGTGGTCCGGCGGTGGCCCAGCAGGATTCGACGAAGCGGATGCGCCGGGCGCCGGCTTCGGAGAGGACATGGGCGAGCGCGGCGGCGGTTTTGGGGTGGGTGTAGTGGGTGAGGCCGAGCGGACGGCCTTGAATGCGGAGTCCGGGGCTGCCGGTGAGATTGAGTTTGATGGTGACGGTTTTGCCGCGGACGAGGCGGGAGGCGCCGCCGAGCTGGTCGAACATGCGCCGGAGAATGGGGACGAAATCCTCGGTGTACGAGGCACAGCGGGCGATGGACACGGGGGGAGCGGGCACGCCGAAAGCGAGCGGCGGCGCCGCTGCCGCCGCTCCCAGAGCGGCGAAAAGCTGGCGTCGGGTCATGTGTCTTCAGTGTAAAGGGTGGCGGCGGCGTGTGCTACTGGTGGAAAGATGATCTCTGCTTTGGTGTGGATGTCGATGGCGGTTTCGCCGCTGGCGGACTGTGTTCCGGCGCGTTGGGATTCGGCGGATGTAAAAACGTTGCAGTTGTTGGAGAATACGCCGGTGAATTGCCTTTTGCTGGAGCCGGCGTACTGGGAGCGGGGGTTTGTCGAGGCGGCACGGGGGCGGGGATTGCGGGCGCTGGCGGTGGTGGCGACGGCCGGGGCAGCGGAGCGGGTGGCGCGGATGGAGTTTGACGGACTGGTGGTGGAGGGGGCGGTGGCAGTGGAGGCCGGGGGACGGCCGGTTGTGCGGATTCAGCCTCGGGGGGAGTTGGATTTCGGGCGTCCTTCGCCGGTGATGGGGACGGCACAAGGACTGTGGCCGGGGATTCACAGTGAGGAGAAGGGTGGGGTGGTGTCGTTACCGACGAGCGCTCCGTGGGTGGTGACCAACGGGGGATTTTTGCGCTTTGTGCAGGCCGCGGCGCCGGCGGAGACGCGGTTCTGGCTGGCGATGCGGCCGCCGGAGGGGGAGGTGGTCCGGGGGCGGGGTTATATCCGGGCGCTGGCGGAGGCGGCGATGTCGGGTGCGCGGTGGGTGCTCGCGCTGGACGCGGGATTCCGGGCGGGCTTGTTCGCGGGCGATGGGCGACCCGGGTTGGAATGGGCGGAAATGATGGAGCACCTGCGGTTTCTGGAGCGGACGCGGGAATACGGGGCGTGGCCGGACCGGAGCGGGTTGGTGCTGGTGCAGGACGCCGAGTCGGGGGCGCTCTATAGCGGAGGATTCGCGGACATGCTGGGGGCGCGGCATGTGCCGTTGCGGATTGCACCGGCGCGGGGGGTGGCGGGGGCGGCGCGGCCGGCGACGGAGGTGCTGTTGAACGTGAGTCCACCATCGTTGACGGCGGAGGAGAAGGCGCTGCTGCTGGGGTTGGCGAAGAGGGGGTTGACGGTGCTGAATGCGCCGTTTGACTGGTCGGGAGGGCGGCCGAAGGAAGGCGTTTTTGTGTTTCCGGAGGACGAGGTCAAAGGGCTTTCGGATGCGTGGCGGGAGATCAACAACATGGTGGGACGGCGGAATTTCGGGCTGAGGGTGTTCGGGGCGCCGGGGATGATTTCGACGCTGAAGACGTCGCCGGACGGCCTGCGGCGGGCGATGCATCTGCTGAATTACACCGATTACCCGGTGCAGAACATCAGCCTGCATGTTTCGGGGAAGTTCACGCGGGCGCGGATTCTGACGCCGGACGGGGAGAAGGCGGCGGAGGTGTATCAGGGGGAGGACGGGATCGAGATTGAGATTGAGAAGGTGGACCAGATGGCGATTGTCGTGATCGAGTGAGGGATCAAGGGGTCCGGCCGCGGAGGCGGTTGATGTCGCGGCGGTCTTTTTTGGACGGGCGGGAATCGGAGGCGAAGTCGAGGGGGCCGAGGAGTTTCCGCTCTTCGGCGCGCTGGGCGCGGGCGGCCTGGCTGGCTTCGGTCTCCTGATAGAGCATTTGTGCCTGGGCGGCGGGTCCGCGGATTTCGCTCAGGGCGAGGACTTCGATTTCGAAATCGCCGCGTTCGGTGGTAACGCGGAGGAGGTCGCCGGGCCGGACCTCGCGGGAGGGTTTGGCGGTTTGTCCGGCGGAGAGGACGCGGCCGAGGTCACAGGCGCGGACGGCAAGGGAGCGGGTTTTGAAGAAGCGGGCGG
>DNFG01000285.1 GCA_003487005.1 Bryobacterales bacterium | reverse complement strand
ATGATGGCACTGGTGACACCCAGCATTTCGCGCATGCCGGGGCCGCCTTTCGGCCCTTCATAGCGAATCACAAGCACGTCATGGGGGTTGATTTTGCCTTCGGTGACCGCCGCCATGGCCTCTTCTTCGCAGTTGAAGACCCGGGCCGGGCCCGAATGGCGCTTGCGGTCGATCCCGGTGATCTTGATGACGCTGCCCTCGGGAGCGAGAGTTCCGCGGAGGATCACCAGACCGCCAGTGGCCTTGATCGGGTTCGAGAGAGGACGGACGACCTCCTGACCGGGGGTTTCGACGGCGCGATCGGCCTCTTCCTTCAGGGTCAGGCCGGTGCAGGTGACCGCGCTTCCATCCACGAAGTTGCCTTCCACCAGACGTTTGGCGATCACGCCGATGCCGCCGGCTTTGTCCACGTCGGCGGCGACATACTGGCCGGCGGGTTTCAGGCTGACGATGAGCGGGGTCCGGTCGTTCATTTGGTTGAACTCCTCCATCTGGAGGTCGACGCCGGCTTCGCGGGCCATGGCGAGCAGGTGGAGGACGGCATTGGTGGATCCGCCGGTCGCCTGGACACTCGCAATGGCGTTCAGGAACGCATTCTTGGTGCAGATATCGCGCGGTTTCAGCTCGTTTTTGACGGCTTCCATGATCACTTTGCCGCAATAGGCGGCGACATCGTGCTTGCGTTCGTCCACCTGCGGGACCATGGCGGTATTCATCGGGCTGATGCCGATCATTTCCATGACGGTAGCCATGGTGTTGGCGGTGAACTGGCCCCCGCACGCGCCCGGACCGGGGCTGGCAACATCTTCGATATCAATGAGTTCCTGTTCGGTGATCTTGCCGGCGGAGCAGGCGCCGACGGCCTCGAAGACGTCCTGGATGGTGACGTCCTTGCCCTTGTACTTGCCCGGCAGGATGGATCCGCCATAGAGGATGATGCCGGGGATATTGAGGCGGAGCAGAGCCATCGCGGCACCGGGGATGGTCTTGTCGCAGGCCACAAGGCACACAAGTCCATCAAAATAATGGCCCCGGGTGACGAGTTCGATGGTGTCGGCGACGGCTTCGCGGGAGATCAGCGAGGTTTTCATGCCCTCGGTGCCCATCGTGATGCCGTCGGAGATGGCGATGGTGTTGAATTCCATCGGCGTGCCGCCGGCCTCGCGGATGCCGCGGGCAACATCCACGGCGAGGTCGCGGAGGAGCCAATTGCAGGGCATGGTGCCGATCCAGGTATTGGCGATGCCGATGATCGGTTTACGGAGATCCTCGTCGGTGAACCCGATTCCCTTCATGTAGGAGCGGGCCGGCGCCCGTTTGGGGCCGTGGAACAAAGTAGGCGACTGGAGTTTCATGGCGAAATGCCATTGTATCGAAGGCGGGGGCTGGCGAGAGGAGTCAGGCGTCCGTTTTGACGATGAACCCGCGGACGGTGACGGTGCCGGCAGCCATGTTGGCTACACCGGTGGCCCAGATTTCGAGGGGGTTCAGCCAGGAGTAATCAGGGTGGGCGGTGGTCATTTGAACGTGTTCCCGCAGGAGGATCCGGCCGTTGGCGGGATCGTTCTGTCCGGCGCCGCGGGCATGGAGTGCGATCCGGGCGCCGTCGGGAGTGGTCAGAACCGCGCGGATATCGAGTTCCATCCGGCCATCGGCGCGCAGGTTCAGGTAGTCGACACCCTCGATGGCGCCGGCGAGGCGTCCGGTGGATTCGCCGGCGAAGGCGATATCGGCACGAAGTCCAGCGGACGGAATGGGTTGCAGGCCGACGAAGCCATCGGCTGGGGGGATGCCGAAGTCGATCATCCGGGTCAGACGGACGGTGTATTCGTAGAGCGGTTCGGTGGTCATGCATGGGAACGCGAGAAAGCGGGGCGGCAGGGCTGTAAACTCCGCGGAGGCGAACCATGGGGTGGCTTATTAAAGAAAAGTGGCTTTCTCTTTAATAACGGCTGGCGTTATTAAGGCAGGCGTTAGCAGGGCGTAAGTGCCTGCACAACTGTAACTTAGGGAGCGCGGACCTGCGATCAAACCCTGACTGGAGGAGGGAACCGAGCCGTTGGGGGGGTAGCTGCGGTATATTCCCAGCATGGCTGTGCCGGATTGGGACAAGTATTTTCTGGAGATCTGCCGGGTGGTGGCTTCGCGGTCGAAGGACCCGGCGACGCAGATCGGGTGTGTCATCGTGGGTCCGGCGCGGGAGATCCGGTCGACGGGCTACAATTCACTGCCCCGGCGGGTGGATGACACGAAACCGGAGCGTTTGGAGCGGCCCACGAAGTATTTGTGGATCGAGCACGCGGAGCGGAATGCGATCTACAACGCGGCACGCGCGGGCACCGCGACCGAGCATTGTACATTGTATGCAGACATTACCCCGTGCATGGACTGTGCGCGGGCGATTGTGCAGGCGGGGATCGTGGAAGTGGTATTGAACGGCGAACGGGTGGCGAAGTACTCGTCGGCGCAGTACAACCCGCATTTTGACCTGGTTCGCGAGTTGTTCCAGGAAGCGGGCGTGACGATGCGAACGGTGGCGCCGTAGCAGGGCTATTCGCGCTCGGGAATGCGCCAGACGGGATTGGGCAGAGACCAGGGGCGCTCCTCGCCGAGGCGGCGGAGGAAGCGGAAGGCGCGGAAGGGTGATCGGCAGCGCTGGCATCGATAGGGCCAGAGGTCGAATACGGAGAGGCAGTACTCGAAGAGTGAGCGGCGATGGCTTCGATGGGCGCCTCTGGCGCCGCACTTGGGGCAGCAAACGCCAAGCAGATGATCGATCCGGTCTCCGGGCTGGGTGCAGTCTGACACGATGGGCTCCTACACAGACTAAGTGCGCGGAGGGGGGATTTTCTCTCTCGAAAAGTGTCAGAAAGCGTTAAAAAAGACGAAAAACGACGCGAATGTCTGCCCTTGGTGGTAGCACTTTCTCCGCTTCTTCCTTGCCCAGGGCGTGGATGGCGGTGGCGAGGGCGTCGGCCTCC
>DNFG01000258.1 GCA_003487005.1 Bryobacterales bacterium | reverse complement strand
GCTGAGCGCGGCGCCGGCCAGGATCAGGCGGTGGGGGCGGTTTGACAACATGGGACGGGCGGACCTCCGCTCATTAGGGCGAAGTCCGCCGTCAAAATGGCTCAATCCGCGGCCGGCCGGCGCGCGATGACGAACTCATAGGCGTATTGGGAGCCATGGCGGCGGTGCATTTCCGGTTCGCCGGCGAGTTGGTCCAGAATGGCGAGCGCCTCGGCATCGCCGGCATACTGTGGGCGGAGCGCCTCGATGCGCTGCTCCATCGGGGTGTAGAAATCCTCCCACCAGGCCTCGTCAGGCAGGGTGAAGTGGCCGGCAAGGATGAAGCCCGCGCGTTCGACGGCCGCCAGGACATCGGGGACGCGGCCCATGGCCGGGTAGTCGTCATCGAACATGGCTTTGACTTCCGGCAAGGGAGTATCGGTGCGCCAGACCGCGTCCGTGAAGACGAGCCAGCCTCCGGGGCGCAGCATTTCGCGGCACACCCGCAGCGCACGGTCGAGGCCGATCTGGTACAGCGCGCCTTCGGACCAGACCAGATCGAAGCTCTCCGCGCGAAGGCCCGGACCGGCCATGCTGGCGATGAGCGGATGGACCCTTCGGCCAAGTCCCGCGGCGGTGACAGCGGATTGCAGGCGCGCGACGCCGGGGGCGTGGAGGTCGAAAGCGACGATGCGTCCGGCGGTCAGGCTGGCGAGATAGAGCGTCTGCCCGCCGGAGCCACAGCCGATGTCGACGACCAGTGGCGCGGCGGGCAGACCGCTGCACCGCTCAAGAGCAGCAGCGGCGGAAGCCCGGTTACCGGGTCCCTGCCGGGGCAATGCTTCATAAACCTCGGTGAAAATCGACCAGAATCGCGGAGAGATTTCAGCCATTTCTCCCGTAATGATATCCCGGGGAGCGGCGGCGGGCGCGGAGCACCAACAAAGCGAAACCAAGCAGGACGAGGACGCCGGAGCCGGGTTCAGGGACCTGCAGGGCAGGGAAGGAGAACGTCAGGCTGCCGGGAATCGAGATGGCGCCGCCGGGTGCGAAGTGGAAATAAGCGCTCATGAAGACGGTTTCGGTGATAGTGTGGGCGATGGACTGGCTGAAGGTGAACGGGCCGTCAGGCCAGGGCATTTGGGTGATGGCGAGTTGCTGCCAGTTGGCGATCCCGCCGCCGGTGAACGAGGTGATGTAGATTTCGCCGAGCGTGCTCGCGGCGTCGGTGAGGGTGCCAGACGCTTGCATGACGGCGGCGCCTTCGAGGGCGGGATCGGGGTAGAATTCCGCCCCCACCCAGAGGGCGCAGAACTGGTGCTGCCCCGCCAGGCAGATGGCTTCGATCCCACTCAGCCTGAACACACCCGAGTCGTAGCTCGCGGTGGGCTGGGCGGAAGGGTCGAAAGCAATGGGGCCGAGTTGGGTAATCACGGCGGTCAGGGAGGAAGCGGTGGTGGTTTCGAGGTCGATGCGTTCACCGGTGTAGCCGGTCGAGGGATGGAAGCCCTGGCCCTGGACGGTGAGCCGGATGGTGGACGGGAGGGCGGGCGCGGCTCCGAGAACGAGAAGCAGCGCGAGACGAAGAACGAGAGAATCGGACATGGAAGTCTCCTCCGTCAGACGTTTGTAGTATGGAGCCGGGGCCGAAGGAACACAAGCGCTGACGCTGTTTCGGAGCGTGCAGGAATCGCGGTGCCGGGTTGTGGATTCTCGAAACCGGCAGGCGGGAAGCGGCGTCGGAAAGCCATGCGCTATTTCCTGTTTTTTCTGTTCATTTCGCTGGTTTCACCCATTTGGGGGCAGCGCGTGGAATATGGTGTCAAATTGGGTGGGCAGGTGAACCGGCCGGTGCCTTCCGCTTTAATTAATGACTCAAACCGGTTGGTTTGGGGCGGGTTTGTGGGGGTGAAATTGTGGGGGCCGTTGTCGGTGGAGTTCAATCCGATGACGCGGCGGTTGGGATACCATTGGGAATTCGATGGCTTCGCCAACGAGTTGAACGTGCGGGTTTGGGATTTCCCGATTCTGGCGCGAGTGGAAGGACCGGAGAAGGCGGGGGTGAAGCCGTTCGTCAGTGGGGGTTATGTCCGGAGGATGGTGCGGGCGACGGGGCGGGCTGCCGGTGTGGTGACGCCCGATCAGACCAACTGGCGCAACGGCGGCGCCGTGGGGGGCGGGGTTTCGTTCAAGGTGGGGCGGGTCCGGATTAAGCCGGAGTATCGCTACACGCACGCCAGCAACTGGCTGTGGGCGCCGCAGGCGCACGACATCATGGTCGGGTTCCGCTTCTGACCACGCCCCTCAGGCGAGGCTGGCGGCGGGCGC
Organism: Bryobacterales bacterium; assembly: GCA_003487005.1. GTDB lineage: Bacteria > Acidobacteriota > Terriglobia > Bryobacterales > Bryobacteraceae > PNKE01. The sequence goes on along the minus strand of DNFG01000258.1, from coordinate 6,006 downwards.
TGATCTGGGCGCGGCCGCCCGCCTGGGCTTCTCGGTCGCCTGTTTGAGGTAGCCCGTGAACGCTTCGAGCGCCTTCGACAGATACCGGCGCTGCAGGCGCACGTAACCGACCCGCCGGCTCGCTTTCGGCTCGATCTCGATGAGTTTGCAGCCCTCGCTGAGCGAGCGCGCCATCTCCGGGACGATGCTGACGCCGAAACCGGCGCGGATGAGCTCAAAGATCGTGAGAAACTGCTCAGCCTCGAAGTGGCTGGTGAAGCGGGCGCGGGCGCGGTCGCAGACGGCGAGGGTTTCATCGCGCAAACAGTGGCCATCCTTGAGAATGAGGAGGCGTTCGAGGGAGACCCGGCGGAGTTGGACTTTCTCGGACGTGGCGAGGGGATGGTGGTTGGGAACGGCAAGGAAGAGCGGGTCGCGGAAGAGTTCGCGCATGACGAGACCGGCGCCCTGAACGGGCAGGCTCAGGATGGCGAGGTCGATCATGCCTTCGAGCAGTTGGTCGATCAGTTCCGTCGTGGTGCCTTCGCGCAGGTGGAGATCGACATCGGGAAAGCGGAGGGTGAAGTCCTTGAGCAGCGGCGCGAGAAAGTAGGGCAGGATCGTGGGAATCGCCCCGACGCGCAGGGGGCCGTGGACACCCTCGCGGGCGCGTTCGAAGTGGTCGGGCAGGGCCGCGGCGTCCTCGAGCAGGGCCTGCGCCTTCCCCAGGATGGCTTCTCCGAGGGGCGTGAGTTCCACCCGGCGGTTGAGACGCTCGAAGAGGGCGGCGCCGAAGCCCTGTTCGAGGCGGGCGATCTGTTCGGAGAGGGACGGCTGGGCGATGCCGAGGTCCTCGGCGGCCTTGGTGAAGCTGCCGGTGCGGGCGACGGCGCAGAAATACTCCAGCTGGCGGAGGTCGAATCCGCGAACGCGAGACTTAAGGCTCATAGGGGAATCCGATGGAGATGATAGTCTCAATCGTATTGACCTATGTCAAGTACGGGACTAGACTTGGCGGTATGAAGAACCATCTCAAGCCGCTGCTGACCGCCCTCGCGGTTGCGGCAGCGCCATTCCTGTTCACGGGTATGGCCAGCGCCCAACAGCCCATGCCCAACCAGTTCTGGTGGCCCGAAAAGCTCGATTTGTCCCCGCTGCGGCAGCACGCTGTGGAGTCGAATCCGCTCGGCGGAAGTTTCAACTACGCGAAGGAGTTTGCAAGTCTCGACCTGAAGGCCGTGAAGCAGGACATTCACAAGGTCCTGACGACCTCGCAAGACTGGTGGCCGGCCGACTACGGCAACTATGGCCCCTTGTTCATCCGGATGGCGTGGCACAGCGCGGGCACCTACCGGGTGATGGACGGGCGCGGCGGCGCTGATGGCGGGCAGCAGCGCTTCGATCCGCTGAATAGCTGGCCCGACAACGCGAGCCTCGACAAGGCCCGCCGGCTGTTGTGGCCCGTCAAGCAGAAGTATGGCCGGAAGCTCTCGTGGGGCGATCTGATGGTGCTCGCCGGCAACGTGTCCCTCGAAGCGATGGGTTTCAAGACCTTCGGCTTCGCCGGCGGGCGCGCCGACGAATGGGAGCCGGATCTGGTCTATTGGGGTCCCGAGAAGAAATGGCTCGCGGACGAGCGCTACAGCGGCGACCGCAACCTGAAGCGGCCGCTCGCGGCGGTCCAGATGGGTTTGATCTACGTGAACCCGGAAGGGCCGAACGGCAAGCCCGATCCCCTCGCCGCGGCCCGGGACATCCGCGACACGTTCGGACGGATGGCCATGAATGACGAAGAAACCGTGGCTTTGATCGCGGGGGGCCACACCTTCGGCAAAGCGCACGGTGCGCGCGACGTGGGCAAATGCGTGGGCCCCGAACCGGCGGCGGCGGGCCTCGAACAGCAGGGCTTCGGCTGGGAGAACAAATGCGGCAAGGGCAACGCCGAGGACACTGTGACGAGCGGCCTCGAAGGAGCCTGGACCGCCACGCCGACCAAATGGTCGTCGCAGTACCTGGACAATCTGTTCGCGTTCGAGTGGGTGCAGACCAAGAGCCCGGCCGGCGCCGTGCAGTGGATTCCGGCGAACAATCAGGCGAGCAACCTGGTCCCGGACGCGCATGACCCCTCGAAGCGGCACGCGCCGATCATGTTCACGACCGATCTCGCGCTGAAGGAAGATCCCGCGTACCGCAAGATCTCGATGCGGTTCCGCGAGAATCCGGAAGAGTTCCGGGTAGCTTTCATGAAAGCCTGGTTCAAGCTGACGCATCGTGACATGGGTCCGCGGTCGCGCTACATTGGCGCGGAAGTGCCCGGCGAGGAACTGCTCTGGCAGGACCCGCTGCCGAAGGTCGATCATCCGCTCGTCAACGCGAAGGACATCGCGGCGCTGAAGGCCAAGGTGCTGGCCTCGGGTTTGACCGTGCCGGAACTGGTGCGGACCGCCTGGGCGTCGGCGTCCTCGTTCCGCGGGTCCGACCTGCGCGGCGGGGCTAACGGCGCGCGCGTCCGCCTGACTCCCCAGAAAGACTGGGCCGTCAACAACCCGGCCGAACTGGCCAAGGTACTGGCTAAGCTGGAAGGCATCCAGCAGGAGTTCAACAAGTCGCAGAAGGGCGGCAAGAAGGTGTCGCTGGCCGATCTGATCGTGCTGGCCGGCGGCGCGGCCGTCGAACAGGCCGCCAAGAGCGCCGGCTACACCGTCGCCGTTGACTTCAAGCCCGGCCGGACCGACGCCTCTCAGGCCCAGACCGAAGTCGAGTCCTTCGCCGCGCTCGAACCGACCGCCGACGGCTTCCGCAACTACTACCGCGCGGGACAGAGCCTGTCGCCCGCCGAGATGCTGGTCGATCGCGCCAACCTGCTCAAACTCACCGTGCCCGAAATGACGGTGCTCGTGGGCGGCATGCGTGCTCTCAACGCAAACGCCGGTCAGGCCGCGCACGGCGTCTTCACGAGCCGTCCGGGCACTCTGACCAACGACTACTTCGTCAACCTCCTCGACATGTCGACCAAGTGGAGCAAGGCCGAAGCCCAGGATGGCATCTACGAAGGACGCGACCGGAAGACCGGCGCCCTCAAGTGGACCGCCACCCCGGTGGATCTGTTGTTCGGATCGAATTCCGAGCTGAGGACGATCGCCGAAGTCTATGCGGCCGAAGACGGCAAGCAGAAGTTCGTGCAGGACTTCGCGAAGACCTGGGCCAAGGTGATGAACCTCGACCGCTTCGACCTGCAGTAAGCAGGGCGGCAGTCCAACCCAAAAAGCGAACGGCGGCGCGATGAGCGCCGCCGTTGCTGTTTGATCTGGGGTCTGGGTCGGGCCGCCTAGTTCGCCTTGGCCAGGAAGCCGAGGAACTCGGCGCTGTCCTTGGTCAACCCGGCAAAGGTGGCCCGGGTCTGCTCGCTCCCGTCCACGATGGCGTAGAACGGGATGGCGACTGTCTGATACTGGCTCTCCTGCCGCTTCTGGTTCTCTTCGCTCGCGGCGTCTGTGCCGTCGGTATACAACTCGAGCAGGACGAACGCCTCCAGCGCCGACGCCACTTCGGCTTGCGTAAACAGATTCCGCTTCATCCATTTACAGTTCGTGCACGCATACCCGGTGAAGCTGACCAGCAGCGGTTTGCCCGCGGCTTTCGCCTCGGCCAGCGCCTTCGGGTAGTCGTCCTTGATCCACTTCGCCGGGGCCGGAGCGCCGGCCGAAGCCAGTCCCGAACCCTCCGCCGGAGCGGGCAGGAAGGGCTCCAGTTCGCCCATTCTGGCCCCGAACATGGCCGGAATCAGCGCCAGCGCGAAGCCCAGGAACAGAGTCCCCACCAACAGCCGCCCGGTGGTCACCGGAGCGTCGGCCTTGATGCCTTCCATCCGCAAAAAACCGAGCAAATAGAGCCCAGGCAGCGCGAAAAACAGCACCCACAGCGCGACAAATCGCTCGCGGGTCAGCAGATCCCAGCCCCAAACCAGATCCACCCGGCTCAGATAATACAGCATCGCCGCCAGCACCAGGAAGCCCATCACCACCTTCACCCGCGCCATCCACGCCCCGCTCCGAGGCAGCCTCTGCAGGTAGCCGGGGAACAGCGCGAGGAAGAAGAACGGCAGCGCCAGGCCCGTGCCAAACAGCAGCATGCCCAGCATCGGCTGCAACCGGTCGCCCTGCACGGATGCCGCCAGAAGCGTCCCCACAAAGGGGCCCACACACGCGAACGCAGTCAGCGAAAACGTCAAACCCATCAACAACGTGCCCAGAATCCCGCCCTGATTCGACGCCGAATTGAGCTTCGTCAGCAGCCCCGACGGCAGCGTGATCTCGAACGCCCCCAGCAGGCTCAGCGCGAACACGAAGAAGATCGTGCTGATCACCAGGTTCACCCATGGGCTGGCCGCCAGTTGAACCACCGCGAAAGGCCCCAGCGCCGCCGTCAACCCGAAGCCCAACGCCGTGAACAACACAATGATGCCCAGCGAAAACACCACCGCCTGCTTCAGCGCTTCGCCCCGCGATCCGGCCCCCTGATTCAGGAAGAACGAGATCGTAATCGGGATCATCGGGAACACGCACGGCGTGAAGACCGCCGCGAACCCCAATGCAAACGCCACCAGCAGGAAACCCGCCAGGCTCTGCGTCTCGCCGCCGCCTGCCGGAGGTTCGCCGGGCTTTTGTGCCAGGGCGGGAACGCCCGGCTGGAACTCGATATACCCGGCCGGAATCGCGCCCGCTTCGCGCTGTCCGTCCGCCGCGACCTCCACCGTCGCGGCCGCCGTCATCGGCCGGGGCGGCAGACACTCGGTGTCGGTGCAAAGCTGATAGCGCATCCGCGTGCTGAATTCGAGCGGCCCCGCGGGCGCGTCCGCCGCCAGCGTCAGCCGGACATGGAACCGGACGGTGCCCCCGTAAGTATCCGTCTCAATGCCGAAATTGGGGTCGAACTTGCGCTCGGCGGGTGGCTGATGGATGGCCCACGAAGCGATGGCGGGGTTGTCTTCCACCTTGATCGTCGTGATGATCGGCCCGCCCTCGGGCGTCGTCATCGAGTACATGTGCCACGGATCCTGAAGCTGAACCTCCAGAACCGCGTTCAAGGACCCGCCCGGTGCCACGCGCGCCGTTTCCGGGGTCAAAGTCCAGGTGGCCGGATGGGGCCGCTGCCCGAAAGCGGCGGCGGCCAGCAGGAGAGGAAGGAGAACTCTAAGCAGTCGCCGCGCCGTTTTCCGAGTGCCAGCGCGCCATGTCGGTGAGAATTCTGTCGGTAACATGCTCGCTGGCCAGTTCGGTTGCCACACGGATTGCGTTACGGATGGCGTTGTCGTTCGATCGTCCATGGCAGATGATACAAACCCCTTTCACGCCCAGCAGCGGCGCCCCGCCATACTCGGAATAATCCACCCGCTTCTTGAAGTCGCGGAAAGCCGCACGGCTGAGAACATAGCCGATCTTCCGGGTGATCGTGGCCGCCAGCGACTCCTGAAGCATGTGCTTGATCACATCCACCAGCCCCTCGCTGACCTTCAGCGCCACGTTGCCGATGAACCCGTCACAAACCACCACATCGGCATGGCCCGTGTACAGATCGCGGCCTTCCACATTGCCAATAAAGTTCAACGGCAGACCCTTCAGAATGGCGCTCGCGCCCCGGGTCAGGTCGTTTCCTTTGTGCTCCTCTTCGCCGATCGAGAGTACCCCGACCCGCGGCGACTGCGTGTGGAAAATCAGCCTCGAATAAATGTCGCCCATCACGGCAAACTGCGCCAGCATGTGCGGAGTGGAATCGACATTCGCCCCCACATCCACCATCACCGCCGGTTTGCCCTTCAGGGTCGGGAATGCGCTCGCCAGCGCCGGACGCTGCACGCCCGGAATCATTCCCATCACCGTCTTCGAGATGGCCATCACCGCGCCCGTGTTGCCCGCCGACACGAGGCCATGCGCCTCGCCCTCGCGAACCAGCCGCGCGGCCACCCGCAGGCTCGAATCACGCTTCCCCCGCAATGCCTGCGAGGGATTGTCGTCCATGGTGATCACT
>DNFG01000235.1:442-4643 GCA_003487005.1 Bryobacterales bacterium | reverse complement strand
GCCACTCGGAGATTCCGCGCGGAATCTCCGAGTGGCCCGAGGATCTGATGCTGCCGGTCTGGACGACTGCCGCCGGCCTCGCCATGTACTCGGCCCGGCTGCAGGCGCGGAAGGACGGCCGCTCCGCCGGACCCAGCCTCCGGAGCCTCTTCACCGGCAAGTCCTGATCAGAGGAGAATAGTCAGATGGGCGAACTCGACTCCCTTAAATTTGAAATCCAGGATGAACACCTGGGAGGCACCCGCATCAAGGTCATCGGTGTCGGCGGCGGCGGATCCAACGCCGTCAACCGGATGATCGAGACCGGCGTCTCCGGCGTTGAGTTCTACATCCTCAATACGGACGCCCAGGCGCTACGCGCCTCCCCGGCTCCCAATAAGGTGGCGCTCGGCCGGCGCATCACCCATGGACTCGGCGCTGGCTCCGATCCGGAAATCGGCCGCCAGGCAGCTCTCGAAGACACCGACCGGATTATCGAAATCCTCGAAGGCGCCGACATGGTCTTCGTCGCCGCCGGTCTCGGCGGAGGTACCGGCACCGGAGCCGCGCCCGTCGTCGCCGCCCTCGCCAAGGAACTCGGCGCCCTCACCGTCGCCGTCGTCACCCGGCCTTTCTCCTTTGAAGGACCGAGGCGCATGCGCCAGGCCGAACGCGGCCTCGCCGAACTTCACGCCACTGTCGACACCGTCATCTCGATTCCCAACGACCGCCTCGTCGACCTCGTCCCCGACGGCGCCAGCTTCTTCGAGGCTTTCCGGATGGCCGACGATGTCCTCCGCCAGGGCGTCCAGGGCATCAGCGATATCATCACCACCCCCGGCCTCATCAATCGCGATTTCGCCGATGTCCGCGCCATCATGGTCGGCATGGGCTTTGCCATCATGGGCACCGCCACCGCGGGTGGCCCGAACGCCGCCCCTGACGCCGCCCGCGCGGCCATTGAATGCCCCCTCCTCGAAGAAGGCGGACTTCAGGGCGCCCAGGCGATCCTGCTCAACCTCACCGCCTCCGGCCAGCTTCCGCTCCGCGCCATGCACGAGGCCTGCGAGTTGATCCGCGACGCCGCCGGCAACCCTGATGTCCAGATCAACTTCGGCCTCGTTCCCGACGACTCCCTGGGCGACCAGGTCAAGGTCACCGTCATCGCCACTGGCTTCCAGCGTGAAGGCCTGCCCGAGGTCGAACAACTCGCCCTGCCCGCCAGCGTGCGCACTGCCGTCAAGTCCGCGCCCGCCCGCGCCGTGCCCGAACCCGTCGAACCTGAAGTCGTCTTCCACAACGTTTTCGACGCCCCCGAGGAGCCCGAAGCACCCGAACCCGAGCCGGAACCCGAACCGCAATCCCGCTTCGAGGTATCCATCGACGACCCGGAACCCTACCCGCTCCTTCAACAGCAGGGAGTGGCGGAACCTGAACCAGAGCCAGAGCCAGAGACCCGCCACCCCTCTCCTCCGGGCGAGATCATGCTCGACCTGGACTTTGAGTCGCAGCCGTCTCAACCCGCTCCCCGTCCGCTTCGCAAGTCCGCGCCTCCGGCCGCGCCAGATGCCGGTGAGGTTGACGACGTCTTCGAACTCGACGATCTCGATACGCCGGCCGTTCTCAAGCGCGAAAGGAAACTCTTTCAGTGAGCCCGGCCTCTGCCGCCACCGGCACAATGATCCTCCGCGGTGGAAGGCCCCTCGAGGGCTCGGTCTCCTTGCGCGGCGCCAAGAACTCCCTTCCGAAATTGATGGTCGCCGCCCTGCTCACCCGGGAACCGTGCCGCCTGCGCAATGTCGCCGGTATCGTCGACGTCACGATCGTCAGCGACCTGATCCGCGCCATTGGGGGGACCGTCGAATCGCCTGAACCCGGCGTTCTGGATATCTGTACCGCCAACGTCAAGCCCATGGAGCGCAGCGTCCTGCGCGATTTCTCCGGCCGCAGCCGCATCCCGATCCTGACCTGCGGCCCCCTCCTCGCCCGCTTTGGACAGGCCCCGGTCCCCTCTCTCGGCGGCTGTCGCATCGGTTCCCGCCCTGTCGATTTTCATATCCGGGCCCTTCAGGACCTCGGCGCCACCCTCCATGAAGAGGCCGGCAACGCCCACCTCTCCGCTACCCGCCTCAGCGGCGCGAAGATCCGCCTCGATTTCCCCAGCGTCGGCGCCACCGAGCAGGTCATACTCGGCGCGGTCTGCGCCGAGGGCGTCACGGAACTCTCCAACGCCGCCATCGAACCCGAAATCATGGACCTCATCATGGTCCTCCAGAAAATGGGCGCCATCATCGCTGTCAATGTCGATCGCGCGATCACCATCCACGGCGTCCCTGCCCTCCGCGGCTTCGACCACGCCGCTATCCCCGATCGCCTCGAAGCCGCCTCCTGGGCGTGCGCCGCCGCTGCCACCAACGGCCGTATCTTCGTCCGCAACGCCCGCCAGGGCGACATGATGACCTTCCTCAACCGCTTCCGCCAGACTGGAGGCGACTTCGAGGTCACCGACGAAGGCATCTCCTTCTGGCGAGCCGCCGCAGGCCTCCGCTCCACCGTCATCGAGACCGACGTCTACCCCGGCTTCACGACCGACTGGCAGCAGCCCTTCGTTATTCTCCTTACCCAGGCCAGCGGCGTCTCCATCGTTCACGAAACCGTCTACGAACAGCGCTTCGGCTATGTCGAGGCACTCAATCGCATGGGCGCACAGATCCAGCTCTACCGGGAATGCCTCGGCGGTCTCCCCTGCCGCTTCGGTCAGCGCAATTGGCTCCATTCCGCCGTCATCGTCGGACCCACCCCACTCACCGGCGCCGAGATTCACATCCCCGACCTCCGCGCCGGCTTCTCCTACGTCGTCGCCGCCCTCGTCGCCAAGGGTGAGTCCACCCTCACCAACACCGACCTCATTCACCGCGGCTACGAAAACCTCACCGGCAAACTCCTCTCCCTCGGAGCCGACCTGATCAGCGCCTAGCCGCCTCCGGCAGCCTCGCTCCCTCTAGAACAGGGGTAGTGGAACCACAATCTTCACCAGGAAGAGTTCTGCATCCAGAGCACCCACGGCGTAGACCAGGCACAGCGTGTGAGGCGTCAACTGAAGAGGCGCTGGCCCGTACACCGGCGGAGGCAGAGGATCCGTCTCCTCCACCACCTCCTCGAACAGACGGACCTCCCAGTTCCCCGGCCTGAGTTGCGCAACCACCGGAGTTTCCGACTCCTCCGCGAGGTTCGCGAACGGATGGGTCACGATATCGAGCGCGCTCTCCGTGAAACGGCCCACTTTCGCGAATACCGCCGGAGCCGCGGCCGTGTGGTGAACCACCAGTCGCGCCATACCCGGTCGTGCTGGCGTCAGGTCATTCTCGAACACCGACAGAACCGGCTCACCCTCAGCGTCCAGGTGTGCCACCACACTGTAACTGCCCCCAGCCGCCAGAGGCAGTGCCTCATCCGTCGCGAGGACCGGCTCCGAAGCACAGTCTGCGGCCAGCGGCACCACCGCCACGTCGTACTCGCCCGCCTCCAGGGCCAGCTTCGCCGTCTCTCGGAAACTGAACATCGGCAGCACCACCACTCCACCCGCACACACCGTGACCGGCACGTCCGGAATCCCGTGGATCAGGTGGACGATCGCTTCAGCCGCCGCTGGCTGTTCCTCCGGCCCCGCACCACCGGACGGCGGGCCTGCATTGACAGGCGGTCCAGCCTCAGCCGGGGGACCCGCATGGGGCGGGGGTCCCGCGTGAGAGGGAGGACCCGCCTGAGAGGGCGGTCCCACATTCGCGGGCGGACCCGCGTGAGCAGGAGCACCCGCATGCGCCGGCGGACCCGCGTGTGGGGGCGGTCCAGGTTGTGCAATCGCGAAGACCGAAAACACGATCCCCGCGCCCAGAGACAGGAAACTCTGCTTCAACATGGCGATACTCCTCGTTGATCATGGACGGGGCGCGCAACAGCACTGAAGCGCCTCCGCCCCGCGAGAAATATGACTGCAATTTCAGGGCCGGAGCACCAGGCCCTGTAACAGGCCGCTTCCGTCGTCCAGACCCCGCCTCGCTGCCTCCGTATGTGGCAAAAAAACCCGGCAATCCTTTCCGGACTGCCACTGCCGGAATCTCCTGTCTACGCCGCCACGTCCAGATCCCAGTCCTCGCCCATCTCCGCCATCAGCCGCTCCCGCCATCTCCATCCAATCATAGACCGGCGGGAAGGCAATGAC
>DNFG01000235.1:0-133 GCA_003487005.1 Bryobacterales bacterium | reverse complement strand
CCACGGGATCGCCTGCAGCCGCTTCGCGGAGATCTTCTCCTCGCACTCCTGGCAAACCCCGTACTCGCCTTCTTCGATCCGCTTCAGCGCCTGATCAATCAGACGGTACCGCTCCGCCGACCGCTGCAGGTGC
>DNFG01000318.1:8327-8465 GCA_003487005.1 Bryobacterales bacterium | reverse complement strand
GCGGCCAGATCGGCCACGGAGAAACGGGTGGCGGTCGAGGTTTGGAACACGACGATACCGCCAGGTTTGAGTGCTTTGTGGAACAGGGCAGGCCATTGCTCCTCACTGAATTGCATATAGCAGTAGGCGCAAATGATG
>DNFG01000318.1:554-7942 GCA_003487005.1 Bryobacterales bacterium | reverse complement strand
GTGCGCCTGCGCGGCCTTGAGCGCGTCGGTGGAGATATCGTAACCAGTGACGTCCCAGCCCAGGGACGCAAGATAGAGGGCGTTCCGGCCGCGGCCCATGCCGGCGTCAAGGGCACGGCCGGGCTTCAGCCAGGCCACAGTGTCCCGCAGAAGTTCGAGGGGGGCGTCCGGCCCGCCGCCGGACTTGAACGCGGCATCCCAATAAACCCGCTCGCGATCGGTGGAGGCGCGCCGAAGTTTCTCGATGCGTCCATAGCGCGTCTGCGCCTCATCCGCAGGCACGCCGGCTTCAGCGAGTCCCTTGATGTAGCGGTCGCGAATCAAGGCGCGCTCACCGGGTGGCAGAGCCTTCAGCTCGGCGGTCCACCGCTCGAAATGCGCCCAGAGAGCGTCATCATCAATCGACGGCCCCTGGGCAAGAACGAGCCCGGTGCAAAACAGGACGCTCAGGATCAGTTTCACTTGGGGGAGTGTAGCACTGACGTCCGCCCGGGGACAACAAACGGGCCGGAGCCCCGGGAGGGGTTCCGGCCCGTTTGATTTTGAATTGAAAGGAGTTACGCGCGGACTGGCTTGTCGACGACCTTGAAGTTGCGTTCGTCGAAGTACAGGACCTTGCCCTGACGGTAGCTCTGGACGGCCATGGTGATGGCGACCTGGGCGCGGGCAGCGGTTTCGACATCGAGCGTGGGCTTCTGGCGCGAGCGGATGCAGTCGAGGAAGTTGCCGATGTGGGTGAACATGGTGTCCTTGTTCTCGACTTCGATCTTGATGGGTTCTTCACCCCATTTGGCCTTGTAATCGGCGCTGATGACGCGCTTTTCGGGCTTCACGGTGATGTGGGGGGCGAAGCCTTCGAACCGGCCGTGTTCGACCATGATGAGCGAACCTTCATAGCCGCGGATCAGGCCGGGGATGTGCTCGGAGTTGGCCATGGAGGACGAGAGGACGACGGAGAAGCCCTTCTTGTACTCGGCGACGAGGTGGAAAGTGTCGGGCACTTCACGCTCGTCCTTGAACTTGTAGATGCCGCCGGAGCCGATGACGCGTTCGGGGTACTGGGCATCGCCCCAGCACACGTTCATGGGCGCCATGACGTGGAAGTACAGGTCGGTGGCGACACCGCCGGAGTAGTCCCAATACTTGCGATAGCGGAAAAAGCGGTCGGCGTCGTAAGGGATCTTGGAGTTGGCGGCGGCGGCGGTGAAGGTTTTCCAGTCGATGTAGTCATCACCGGACTTGGTGGGGCCGGCTTCGGGGTCAATCTTCCAGTTCCATTCGCCGTCGACTGAATTGCGGTGGTAGCTGCCCTGGCTCATGATCATGTCGCCGAGCATGCCATCAGCGATGGCTTTGCGGGCCTTCCACCACTGGTCGCCCGAAGTGGTCTGGGAGCCGACCTGGACAATGCGCTTGGTTTCGCGGACGGTGTCGATGAGCGACTTCACCTCGGCGATGGTGTGGCACATCGGCTTTTCGAGGTAGACGTCCTTGCCCTTGTCCATGGCTTCTAGGGCGATTTTGGCGTGCCAGTGGTCGGGGGTGGCGACGATGACGGCATCGACATCGGAGCGATCGAGGATTTCGCGGTAGTTGAGCGTACCGTCGCACTTGAAACGTTCCTTGCCGCGGGAGACGCGCCGCTGGTAGACGTCACAAACACCGACGATCTGGCAGGAGTTGGCCTTGACGCCGTTGTACTTGTCGAATTTGTCGGCGACATAGAAGCCGCGGCCGCCGGTACCGATCACGGCGACGTTGATCCGGTCATTGGCGCCAATGACGCGACCCTGAGCGGACTTGGAAGACGATTTGCCCATGGCGGAGCCCGCCAGGCCCAACGCGGCGGCGGAAGCCACGAACTCTCTGCGGTTCGACTGATTTGCAGACATGGAACGATGCACCTCGGAGTGGAAAGTGGTCGCTACCAGCATATACCGCGAGGAAGCCGGGGACAAGCGGCGGACTCGGCGGCGTTTCCACCCGACCGGAGTCGACCCCGGGCAGGACCGGGCGGTATTCGCCGGTTTGTTGTCACGAGAATGCCGGATGTCGGGGTGGTCCGGGATGGAGTATGATCCGCAGTGGGAGTAAATATGGACAACATCGCCGTGACCTGGTGGATGTGGGTGATACTCGGACTGGTGCTGCTGGCGGGAGAGGTACTGACCCCCGGAGGCTTTTTCATTTTTTTCTTCGGTGCTGGCGCGGTCGTGGTGGGCCTGCTGAAAATGGCCGGCCTGACGACGACCCTGCCGGTGGACGGCCTGATCTTTCTGACGATTTCCGTCGCCGGCCTGGTCTTTTTCCGCAAGCCGCTGCAGGACCGGTTTCACAAACTGACGCCGGACATCCCGGTGGACCTGCTGCAGGGTGAGATCGCACTGGCGCAGGAAGCGCTGCCCGCCGGGAGTATCGGGAAGGTCGAACTGCGCGGAACGACCTGGAACGCACAGAACATGGGACCGGAGCCGCTGGCGCTGGCTCAGCGCTGCCGGGTGGAACGAGTGGAGGGCCTGACGCTCTTCGTCCGGGCCCTCGATGGCACACCGGAACCTGAACGGACACACTGAATTTCAATGGAGGAACAACAACGATGGAACAGGGATCTCTGATCGTCGTATTTTTGCTGGTTCTGCTGGTATTGATCGTACTGGCGAAGACGGCAGTGGTGGTGCCGCAGCAGTCCGCGTACGTGGTGGAGCGGTTAGGCCGCTATGCGGGGACTTTGCAGGCAGGCTTTCACATTCTGACGCCCTTTGTCGATGTCATTCGCTATAAGATGTCGCTCAAAGAGCAGGCCTTGGACATTCCTGAGCAGATTTGCATCACCCGCGACAACGTTCAGGTGGGCGTGGACGGTATTTTGTACCTGAAGGTGCTGAATCCGGAGCGGGCGAGCTACGGGATTTCGGACTATGGATTCGCCATCCGGCAGTTGGCGCAGACGACGCTGCGTAGTGAAGTGGGCCGGATCGACCTGGACAAGACGTTCGAGGAGCGGGCCAACATCAATTCGAGCGTGGTCAACGAACTCGACAAGGCGACCGAGCCCTGGGGCGTCAAGGTGCTGCGTTACGAGATCAAATCAATCAATCCGCCGGCCGACATCCTGAACGCGATGGAGAAACAGATGCGGGCCGAGCGCGAGAAGCGGGCCACGATCCTGAACTCCGAGGCAGTGCGCGAGTCGGCGATCAACATGGCCGAAGGCGAGAAGCAGAAGACGATCAAGGAGTCCGAGGCGCGCAAACAGCAGCAGATCAATGAGGCCGAGGGACAGGCGTCGGCGATCATGGCGGTGGCGACGGCGACCGCGGAAGGCATCCGGAGCGTGGCCGCGGCGATCAACAGCACGGGCGGCTACGAGGCGGTCCAACTGCGTGTGGCTGAGCAGTATGTCAGTGAGTTTGGGAAGATCGCGAAACAGTCGAGCACGATCGTGGTGCCGTCCAATCTGGCCGACGTGGCCTCGTTCCTGACGGTGGCGATGAACGTGATCCGCAAGGAAGGGAGCGAACCCCCTGTCCGGCGGTAAGGCGGCGCGCGAAGTCGAGGTGAAACTCGCCGCGCCCTCGCCCCGGGAGGCGAGGGCGCGGCTGGAAAAGGCCGGATTCGTGGAGGTGCAGGAACGGACGTTCGAGGCCAATTCGGTCTTTGATACGTCCGACCAGCGCTTGCAAGGGCAGCGGCAACTGCTGCGGTTGCGCGAGTTCGGCGGGGTGGCGACGGTGACCTGGAAGGGTCCGCCGGCCTCGGGTCCGCACAAGAGCCGGGAAGAGATCGAGACGGTGGTGGGCGACGCGAAGGCCATCGGGCGGATCTGGCAGCGGTTGGGATACCGGGTAGTCTTCCGGTACGAGAAGTACCGGACGACGTTGCAGGAGGCGGAGGGGGGCGAAGGGATGGCGGTACTCGATGAGACGCCGATCGGCTGTTTCGTGGAGTTGGAGGGTCCGGCGGAATGGATCGACAAGAAAGCTCAGGAAATGGGTTATGGAGTCGATGAGTATATTACTGACAGTTACGCATCGCTGTACGTGATCGAGTGCGTGCGGCGTGGAATCGCGGTAGGGAATATGGTGTTTTCTGAAGAAGGCAAACGCTAAGGCGTTTTACCTAGCTCTCCGGAAAATTACCTTAGTGCCTTGTTTTGTTGTTGTTGTGAGCTTGTGTTGGTGTTACATTTGTCCTGAGAGAACAGCAGTACCAGATGAAAGACCAACAGGAATAGGGGATTGCCGGTGCAAATCGTCATTAGTGGAATCATCGTCGTCGCCTCACTGGCATTGTTCGCGTACTGGTTCCGGTATAGCTGCCTGCTGATACTGAGCGCGCAGACAACCCAGGACTACGCGGGCGTGGTGGCGAAGGCGTCAGGTCTTGCGGTTCTGGACGTGCAGGAGCAGTTGGAGTCGGGTGAGCCTTTCGACCTGACGGCAATTCGGGCGGCGATGGAAGCTGACTTTGCCAGGGTCAACCAGTTGCTGGAGCGGGTGCCGGAAGTGGGCGAGCATCTGTCGGCAACCGAGCGCTTTGTGCTGCGGCTGGACTACCGGATGATGAGCGTCTGGTCGCAACTGACCGCAGGACGGAATCCGCAGCAGGCACGGGAAGCCTTGCTCGAACAGTGCGCGATCGTCTCGCACTTCGCCAATGCGGCCGGGTGCGCCGGGGTCCTGCGCGCCTAACCCTTCCAACCCATTGATTTTGTTCACCAACGGCGGCCCCTCCCGGGCCGCCGTTTTCGTTGCCATACAATGAATAACGTGCCAACCTCACTTGCACCCGCGGAAGCTGTCCGCCAGTTGAATTTGGTCCGGCAGGAGATCGGCAAGGTCATCGTCGGCCAGCAGGATGTGATCGACGGGGTCCTGATCTGTTTGCTGTCGGGCGGCCACGTGCTGCTGGAGGGGGTGCCTGGGTTAGGCAAGACCACCCTGCTGCGCACGCTCTCCCGGGTCTTGCACCTGCGCTATTCGCGCATTCAGTTCACGCCCGACCTGATGCCGGCCGACATTGTCGGCTCGATGGTGATGGAGACGGGCGACGACGGACACAAAGCGCTCCGGTTCCAGCCAGGTCCGATCTTTTCGAACCTCGTGCTGGCCGACGAGATCAATCGCGCGACGCCGAAGACGCAGTCGGCGCTGCTCGAAGCGATGCAGGAGCGGACGGTGACCTCGGGCACGACGACCCACGAACTTGAGCGCCCCTTCCTGGTCATGGCCACACAGAACCCGATCGAGATGGAGGGCACCTACCCGCTGCCCGAAGCCCAGCTTGACCGCTTTCTGATGAAGATTCTGGTGGATTACCCCTCGCGGGAGGAGCTGAACCGGATTGTCGAGCGGACCATTCAGCGGGACGAACCCGAGTTGAGCCAGGTGATCGACCGGGAGCTGATCCTGGGCATCCGGAATCTGTGCCGGGAGGTTCTGGTGGCCCCACATGTGCAGGATTTCGCGGTGGCGCTGATCATGGCGACCCAGCCGACGACCCCGGGCGCCCACGCACTGGCGGAGAAGTATATCCGCTATGGTTCCTCGCCGCGCGGCGCGCAGGCGCTGGTGGAATGCGGCCGGGTCCGCGCCTTCATGCAGGGGCGGACCCACCTGTCGATCGAGGACGTGGTGGCGGTGGCGCCGGCGGTTTTGCGGCACCGGATCATCCTCAATTTCGACGCCCATGCCGATGGACAGACCCCCGAGACCCTTCTCACGGGCATCATTGACGCGCTGGCGGCCGCGGCGAAGTAGGCGGAAGGCCGTCCGATGCCCGCCGAACCCATCATTGACCGGCAATTGCTGGAAAAACTCGAGCGGCTGACCATCCGGTGGCAGAAGTCGTTTCGCGGCGTCGTGGGCGGGCACAATGTGTCCCGGTTTTCGGGCCCGGGTCAGGAGTTCCTCGACCACCGCAATTTTCATCAGGGCGACGACCTGCGCGCGGTGAACTGGCGCGCCTACATGCGTCTCGAAAAGCTGTTTCTGAAGATGTTCCAGGTGGAGCCGCGGACCCCGGTCCGGCTGCTGCTGGACGCTTCGGCCTCGATGGTGGCAGGCGAACCGGGCGACAGCATGACGAAGTTTGATTATGCCCGCAAGCTGGCCGCGGCGATGGTCTATGTCGGTCTGGTGCGGCACGACACGATGGTGGTGCAGCCGTTTCACGAGAGCTTTGACGATTCGTTCCTGGCCAGCGGCGGGCGCCACCGGTTCGGACCCGTGGCGGATTATCTGGGAGCGCTGGTTCCGCGCGGGCCGTCGTCGTTTTTCCAGTTGGCGCGACACGCGGTGAACGCCTGGCCCAAACAGGGCCTGCTGATCGTCATTTCTGATTTTCTGGACGAGGGCGATGTCCTCAAACCGCTCCAATACCTGGCCGATTTCGGACACGAGCTACTGCTGGTGCAGTTGTGGACGCCCTTCGACCGCGACCCCGGCTACGACGGCGACGTGGCGCTCGAAGATCCCGAGACCGGCGCCACGCTGGATTTGACCTTGAACAAGGAAGCGCGGCGACTGTATACCGAAGCGTTCGACCGCCACTGCGGCGCGATCGAAGCCCTGGCGATTCGCAGCGGCGGCCGGTACGCAGGCATTCCCACTTCGCTGCCGCTCGAGGACGCGATCTTCCATTCGCTCGACTGGTCGGGAGAATCGATTCAGGCCCGGAGGGCGGTTTAGGTGTTTTTCGCCAATCTGACACTGCTGGAATTCCTCGGATTATTCGGACTGCTGGGCGCGGCGACGGTCGCGCTCTACCTGCTCAACCGGGCGCGGAAGCGGTTTCAGGTCTCGACCCTCAAATTCTGGCGCGACGCGGGCGAGGCCGTCGAGCGGCAGCGCCGGCGGCGGATCGATCAGCCCTTGTCGCTGCTGTTGCAGTTGCTGGCGATCGCGCTGTTGCTGCTGGCGATCGCTCAGCCGCGCATCGGCTCGCCGGATACCTCGGGCCGCGACCATGTCCTGCTGATGGACACCTCGGCCTGGATGACCGCCGCCACGCCGCAGCAGGGCACCCTGGCGCAGGACGCGGCCCGGCAGGCGCTCGTCTGGCTGCGGACTGTGCCCTCGCAGGATCGCGTGATGGTCGTCCATGCCGGCGCGCTGGCCACCCCCGTCACGGCCTTCGAAAGCGAGTACGGGCGCATCGAACAGGCGATCCGTGCCGCGGCGCCCGGCGCGGGCGCTCTCGATCTCGATCAGGCCTTCACCCTGGCATTGCAAGCGCAGCGGCTCGAGGCGCGGCAGGCGGGTGAAATTGTCTACGTGGGCGCGGGCCGGTTGGCGGGCAGCGATCCGAACCAGCCCAATCCGCCGCCCAATCTGCGCGTGCTGCGGGTGGGCGCCGCGGCGCCGGGCAGCAAAGCGCATCGACGCAGA
>DNFG01000318.1:0-278 GCA_003487005.1 Bryobacterales bacterium | reverse complement strand
TGCGGGTGGGCGCCGCGGCGCCGGTCAGCAACATCGGTTTGACGCGCGCCTGGGTGAAGCGCGATCCCACAGCGGGGGGTGCGTGGCAGGCGTTCTTCACAGTGAAGAACTATGGAGCAGCCCCGAGGACAGCCCCGCTGACGGTGGCGCTCGGCGGCGCGGTGGTGGCAGCCCGGGCGGTCAGCCTGCCCGCCGGCGGCGAGACCACCATTCCGGTCGAGATTCGCACCCGCTCGGCCGGCTGGATCGAGGCCCGGCTGACGGCGCGCGATGCCATC
>DNFG01000324.1:4415-4582 GCA_003487005.1 Bryobacterales bacterium | reverse complement strand
CACCGCCTCCGATGGCGACACCACCCGCTTGTCCACAATGAAATCGCCCAGATGCGACTCTTCCTCTTCGCCCACCGGCGTCTCCAGCGAAATCGGCTCCTGCGCGATCCGCAGCACCTTCCGCACCTTCGGAACCGACAGTTCCAGCTTGCGCGCCAGTTCCTCGG
>DNFG01000324.1:0-4061 GCA_003487005.1 Bryobacterales bacterium | reverse complement strand
CGTCTCGATCATGTGCACCGGAATCCGGATCGTCCGCGCCTGGTCCGCGATCGCCCGCGTGATCGCCTGCCGGACCCACCACGTCGCGTACGTCGAGAACTTGTATCCGCGCCGGTAGTCGAACTTGTCCACCGCCTTCATCAACCCGATATTGCCCTCCTGAATCAAATCCAGGAATTGCAAACCCCGGTTCGTGTACCGCTTCGCGATCGAAACCACCAGCCGCAGGTTGGCTTCGATCAACTGTTTCTTCGCCGCGTCGGCTTCGCTCTCCCCCGCGTCCACCCGCCCCAGCGACCGGCGCAGTTCGTTCGCGGTCGCTCCGTACGTCTGCTCGAGGTCCAGCAGGCGCTGGTTCAGCGCCCGCGCTTCCTTCCTCACCTCGCGCGCCGCCGCCGCGCCCTTGGTCGACTGGTCCTCCAACTGCCGCTGCAAGCGGGCGATCTCGCGCTCCAGCGCGCGGAACTCGTCCACGGCCGAGCGAAGCCGGCTCGCCAGTCTTCGCAGCATCGAACTGCTCAATTCCACGGCCCGGAACAGTTGGGAAATCCGGATGATCGCACGAGCCACCTGCCAGCGAATCGCCCGGTACTGCTTCGGCTTCGTCGTCCGCGGCGTCGCGAGCAATTTCAACCGCAACTGCTGGAGCTTGCGGTAATGCTTGCCGATCTCCTCCATCGCGTTCAGATACTCGTTGCGGAACACCGCCAGTTCCTCATCCGAGGTCAACAGGTCGGGCTGCGCCAGCACCTCGCGCAGATTCAGGGTGTCCTCTTCCGCCTCCGCCGCAATCCGGATCGATTCCCGGATGACGAGCGGCGACCGCGACAAAGTCCGCAGCACCATCCTCTGCCCGTGCTCGATCTGCTGCGCCAGGTCGATCTCCCCATCGCGCGTCAACAGGGCCACCGTGCCCATCTCGCGCAGATACATCCGGACCGGGTCGTTCGTCTTCTCCGCCACCTCGGCCGCGGCGTCGTCCCCGCTGTCATCCCCGTCGCTGCGCGCACGCACCGTCAGGCGCGGCTCATCGAGCAGATCAATCCCCGCGGCATCCAGACCGGACAGCAGGTCGTCCAGTTCGGGACCCGTACTCATCTCCTCGGGCAGAACATCGGTTACGTCATCGTAAAGGACGTACCCTTTGACCTTCCCCAGTTCGATCAGTTTCTGGAATCGGCTATCGTGATCTTCCGCGGCCACGGGACCCTCACCGTAGCACCCCTGGGTGCTGCTTGAATTCCCTCATGGTACAACACCCAAACGGCGGTGTCGTTCCCCCCAAATTGCATCATCCTTCGCGCTCCAATTCTTGCAGTTCGCTCATCAGCCGCAATGCCTCCTCCATCTGACCCGCGCGCTCGGCATCCCGGATCAAATGCCGCAGATGATCACGCCCCAGCCGGTGCTCTCCAGCGCTCATCCGCCGCAGACAGGCCGAGGCCTGCTCCATCGAAACCCCTTCACGCAACAATTCATCGTCAAGAAGCACCCCGAGCAACAGGGCGCGCCCCGATTCATCCAGGCGCGCCTCCACCGCGCTCAGCGTCACCTCCGCCCCGGACTCCGCCAGACGCAGGATCGTCTCGAATACCCGCGCGCTCCGGAACCGCCTCACCCCCTCCATCGTTCGCAGCGCCGGCGCCAGTTCCGCCCGCGCCTCCGCACTGCTCATCAGCGCATGCAACAACAGAACCTCGTTCGGGTCCAGGACATTGTCCTCCCTGGCCCGGTTCTTCTGCTCCCGCCGTTCCGCCGCCGCCTTCCGGAATTCGTCCAGCACCATCCCTTGCCCAATGCCCATATATTCCGCCAGATCGTTCGCCACGCTGAGCCGGTCAATCTTCTCCGGCATCCGGTGAATCGCCGGCAGCAGAAACTGGAACACCGCCACCTTGCCTTCGGGCGTCTTCGTGTCGAACCGGCCCCGCGCCCGGTCCGCCAGCCAGTGAAAGTACCCCCGGGCCCCCTCCAATGCCTGAAGATACGTCGCCGCCCCGTGCGCCTTGATGTACTCGTCCGGGTCCAGTCCGCCCGACAACTGCAGCACCTTCAGCCTGACCCCCTCCTCCAGCAGCACCTGGCTCGATCGCTCCGTCGCCTGCGCTCCCGCGTTGTCCGGATCGAAATTGACCACCACCGACGCGGCATGTCGCTTCAGGCAGCGAACCTGAGCCGCCGTCAAAGCCGTCCCGCACGTCGCCACCACATTTCTGACCCCCGCCGCGTACACCCCGATCACGTCCATGTACCCCTCCACCAGCACCCCATAACCCGCCTCCTGAACCACTTTCCGCGCACGATTGAGGTTATAAAGCACATGACTCTTGCGGTAAATCGGCGTCTCGGACGAATTCAGATATTTCGGTTCATCCCCCTCCGCCAGCGCCCGCCCGCCGAAGCCGATCACCTTCCCCATCTCCGAGTGGATCGGGAACATCAACCGGTACCGGAACCGGTCGAAAAACCCCGAACCGTCATTGCGCAGCAGCACCAGTCCGCTCGCTTCCAGATCGGCGGGCGCATAATTCCGGCGCTGCAACAGGCGCGTCGCGGACGCAGGGAGAGATTCACTCAAACCCAGCCCGAACTCCTCCGCCACCTCCCGCGTCCCCCCCCGCCGCTGCAGGTACCCGCGCGCCTCCTCACCCCCGGGTCCGAACAGGGTCTGCCGGAAATGCTCCAGCGCCAGTTCGTGCATCTCGTACAACACACCCCGCCGGCGGGTCTCCTCGTCCGCCGCCTCGCTCCGTTTCGGCAGTGGAATCCCGTGCCGCTCGGCCAGGTATTTGACCGCCTCCCAGAAGGGCAGGCTGTCGATCTCCATCACGAACTTGATCACATCGCCGCCCGCGCCGCAGCCGAAACACTTGTAGAACTGGTGCTGCGCGTGCACCGAAAACGACGGCGTCTTCTCGTTGTGGAACGGGCACAGACCCGTGTACCGCGGTCCCGCGCCCACCCGGCGCAGACGCACACTCTCGCCGATCACCTGAACGATGTCGATCTGCGACTTCAGTTGTTCGACGAACTCCATCGCGCCGTTACCAGTTCGCCCGCAGTCCGTCCGGCAGGTCCATCGCCTGATCGCGCCACGTCACCCCCTCGGCGGCCGCCTTCTGCACCTCTTCCCAGTCGATCCGGACTCCCAGACCCGGCCCCGGCGGCAGCGCCAGGTGCCCGCCTTCGTCCAGTTCGAACAGCGCCCAGTCCCGCCGGTCCACGTACCGCAGCCACGGATCCCCCTCGCCCTTCGCCCCGTGCGCGTTGTAGTGAATCCCCTTCGACCACTCCAGAATCCACGCCGCCCGCGATCCCACCACCGCGTGCATGCACCCCAGGAACGCCACCGGAGACAGCGGACAATGGGGCGCAATCGCCAACCCGTTCGCCTCCGCCAGCGCCGCGATTTCCGCCGTGAATCCGATGCCGCCGACATGCACCAGGTCGGGCTGCAATATGTGCGCACCCTTGGCCGCGATGACATCGCTGAATTCGGCGACGGTCGTCATCCGCTCGCCCGTTGCGATCGGAATGTGCGTGATGCCGGCGATCTCGGGCAACCAGCGGTTGTAATCCGGCCGCACCGGCTCTTCATAAAACAGCGGATCCACACACTCCAGTTCCTTCGCCAGGCGCCGCGCCATCGGCACATTCGCGCGCCCGTGAAAATCGAAGCCGATCTCCACCTCCGGCCCGACCGCCTCGCGCACCGCCCGCGCCCGCGCCACCGCCGCGCGGATGCCTCCATACGTGTCAATCGCCGCCAGCGGCGGACAGGCGTTCATCTTGATCGCCCGCGCACCTTCCGCCACCACCCGCGCCGCCTCTTCCGCCGCCGCCTCTGGCGCATTGTTGTTGCCGCCAGCCCACCGGTACACCTTGATCCGGTCCCGCACCGCCCCGCCCAGCAAGTCATAAACCGGCCGGCCCGCGGCCTTCCCCGCAATGTCCCACAGCGCCGTCTCAATCCCCCCCAGCGCGCTCATGAAATGCACCCCGCCATGATAAAAACTCGTGTCAAACGCCCGGCGCACCAGCCGCTTCAACGCCCCCGCGGG
>DNFG01000245.1:242-16810 GCA_003487005.1 Bryobacterales bacterium | reverse complement strand
CCCCCGCCGGCGTTGTGGGTCCACACGGCTCTGTCCCTCTTTTCCCTGGGGAAGCCGGCGCCATCCAGGACCCCTCCAGCGACCGCCTCATCCGCCTCTCCACCGACCTCGAAACCGCCCGCGCCCACCTCCGCCAACTCGAATCCACCCTCGCCCACCACCAGCGCTAATCCCCCCAACCCCCATTTCCGCCCCGCCCCGAACCGGGGTTCACACCCGTTTCAACTTTATCTTCCCCACCGAATCAGTCACTTGCCCGAACCCGCCGCTCAACTCCCCCCATCCGTATCCGACCTTATAAACCGAGTATTCGCCATGAGCAAAAACAGAAAGTCAACCAATAGCCGCCCCAGCGGCGGCCCCAAAACCGCCGCAGGCAAAGTCCGTTCGGCCCTCAATCACCTCCAACACGGCCGCTTCTCCCGCCACGGCGTCCCCCTCGATACCGATCGACACTTGTTCGCCGCCTGGGCCCCCGCCAACCGCTTCGAAGCCAATCTCGTCCAGCAACTCGCCCACATCGAGTGCTCCATCTTCCGCCTCCGCGCCATCACCGCCTCAACACCTATCGCAAACTGCCCCCCGAATCTTCGCAACCCATTCATTCTAAACGAAGAGACCTCGATTCGAACCCCAATTCGAACCCCCATTCGAACCCCGAGCGGACCCCGAGCGGACGCCGGGCGGACCCCGCGCGAACCCCGAGCCGACCCCATTCGGACTACCTGCACGCCCATCCTGGCTTTGTCATTGAAGACAGCGGCCGGACCTCAAACCTCCAGCAGCCAGCCCTTCTTCCCGGCATTGATCCCAATCGTTCGCCCGAACGTCGCCTTCCGCCCGGCCGCCTCGTGGATGTGCCCGCAGAAAAACCATTCGGGCTGCACCCGCTCGATGAATGAAGCAATCGCCGTCGACCCGAAATGCAAGCCCGGTCCCGCCTCATCCAGCGCACAGCCCTTGGGTGGGCAATGACACACCAGAATCAGCGGGTCCAGCGTCGCGAACGGCTCCAGTCGCTCCGCCAGTTCCGATTCCGGCGACTCCCCCGGCGTATCGAATGGCGTCGGATTCGAATGGCCCAGCCCCGCGACGTGCCACCCTTCGGCCTCGAACGAGTTCCGGTGCAGGTCGCCGAATCCATGCTCCGCGCACAGCGCCGACGTCGCGGTTTCGTGCTCGTGATTGCCCGGCAGCAGCCACACCCGGTCCTTGCGCGAGGCCAGCACCGCCGCCGCCTTGTCCAGGCCCTTCGCGAAGTTCGCCAGGTCGCCAGCCGCAATATAGTAATCCGCCTCGATGGCCAGCAGGCGTTCCAGCGCGGCCAGATCGCCGTGGATGTCGGAAAAGACCAGCAACTTCATGCCACCAGCATAGTAGCAGCAACGGTTTGCGCGTTAAACTGGAGTTACGCGAGGCGCGCCTTCCCGGAGGGGGTCCGCGCCACTACCACCACCATGCCAACGGAATCCGAGCAGAGCGTCAGTATCAATAGCTGGCTGGAAGAAGAAATCTACCAGCAGTACATCCACAATAAAGGCGGCGTCGACGAAAGCTGGAAACAGCGTTTCGACTCCGGCGCGGCGAAGCCTCCCGAACCCCCGGTCGAGCAGCCCGCCCCGCCCCTCGTCACCCAGGAAGTTGCTCCCGCGCAGCCTCCGGAAACCAAAGCCGTTACCGCGCCGAAGGCCACCGCCGTCGCCGCCCCACCGCTCAGACTCTCCGCCAGCGAGCAACTTGTCCCGCTCAAGGGCGCGCCCCTTCGCATCGCCGAGAACATGAACCTCTCCCTCGGCGTCCCCACGGCGACCTCGCAGCGCACCATCCCCGTCAAGGTTATCGACGAAAACCGCCGCCTGCTCAATCAGTGGCGTGAACTCCACGGCAAATCCAAGATCAGCTACACCCACCTCATCGCCTGGGCCATCGTCCGCGCCCTCAAGCAGATGCCGTCCCTCAACCACGCCTACGCGGAAGTGGAAGGTCAGGCCCACCGCCTCGTCCGCAACGAAATCAACGCCGGTATCGCGGTCGATGTCGCCGGCAAGGACGGACTCCGCTCCCTCGTCGTCCCCAACATCAAGAACGCCGGCGCGATGGACTTCTTCCAGTTCCTCTCGGCCTTCGACTCTATCGTCAAGCGATCGCGCACGGGCAAACTGACTCCCGACGACTTCGCCGGCACCACCATCTCGCTCACCAACCCCGGCACCGTCGGCACCAAAGGCTCCGTCCCCCGCCTCATGCCCGGCCAGGGCGCCATCATCGCCACCGGGTCCATCGACTTCCCCCCGGAATTCCAGGGCGTCAGCGAGGACCTGCGCGCTCAGCTTGGTATCTGCAAGGTGATGACGATGACGTGTACCTACGATCACCGCATCATCCAGGGCGCCGAGTCGGGCGTCTTTCTGGGCAAAATCCAGTCCCTCCTCGAGGGCGAAGAGGGCTTCTATGACGAAATCTTCGTCGCCACCGGGATGCCCTATCAGCCGGTCCGGTGGATGGCCGACCGCCGCGGTTCCGCTCTCGGCTTCCGCGACGAACGCCGCCTCGACGAAATCGCCAAGCAGGCCGCTGTCCTCCAACTCATCAACGCCTATCGCGTCCGGGGCCACCTGATCGCCGACTTGAACCCCCTCGGCGTCTCCCCCGGCTACCACCCCGAACTCGATCCCGCCACGTACGGGCTCACCATCTGGGATCTCGAACGCGAATTCATTACCGGAAACCTGGCTTACGGAGCCCAGGCGAAGTCCGTCGCTTCGCTGCGCGAGATCCTCGAAACCCTGCGCGGCGCCTACTGCGGCCGCCTCGGCTGCGAATACATGCACATCCAGCATCCCGAGGAAAAACGCTGGCTGCAGGAACGGATGGAGCCGACCGCCAATAACTGGCCGCTTGACGAGGAACTGCGCCGCCGCGTCCTGCTCCGCCTGATCGAGGCCGAGAGCTTCGAGAACTTCCTCCACACCCGCTTCGTCGGCCAGAAACGCTTCTCGCTCGAAGGCGGCGAATCGGCCATGGTCATCCTCGATGAACTCCTCGAACAGTCCGCCGCGGCGGGCGTCCAGGAAATGGTCATCGGTATGGCCCACCGCGGCCGGCTCACCGTCCTCGCCAACCTGCTCGGCAAATCGATGGCCCAGATCTTCGGCGAGTTCGAAGGCAATGTCGATCCCGAAGCCACCCAGGGCTCCGGTGACGTCAAATACCACCTCGGCGCGTCGGGCGTCCAGCGCACCACGGCCGGCTTCGAGATCAAAGTCAGCGTCTCACCGAATCCGTCCCACCTCGAGGCCGTCGATCCGGTCGTCGAAGGCATCGTCCGCGCTAAACAGACGCGCATGAACGACATCACCCGCGAAAAGGTGCTCCCCGTCCTCGTGCACGGCG
This sequence comes from Bryobacterales bacterium, assembly GCA_003487005.1. Taxonomy (GTDB): domain Bacteria; phylum Acidobacteriota; class Terriglobia; order Bryobacterales; family Bryobacteraceae; genus PNKE01. The sequence goes on along the minus strand of DNFG01000245.1, from coordinate 13,417 downwards.
ACTCCGCTTTCGCCGGCCAGGGCGTCGTCTCCGAGACCCTCAATCTCTCCCTGCTCAAGGGCTACGCCACCGGCGGCACCGTCCATCTGATCATCAATAATCAGATCGGCTTCACCACCACCCCCGACGAAGCACGCTCCTCCAGCTACTGCACCGACGTCGCCCGGACCGTCCAGGCCCCGATTCTGCACGTCAACGGCGACGACCCCGACGCCTGCATCCGCGCCATCCAGATCGCCTTCGAATACCGGCAGCGGTTCAAGAAAGACGTCGTCGTCGACATGATCTGCTATCGCAAGTACGGCCACAATGAGGGCGACGACCCCTCCTACACCCAGCCGTTGATGTACCGCAAGATCAAGGGCCACCCGTCCGTGGCGTCCATTTACACTGAACGCCTCCTGCGTGAGGGAGTCGTCGGCGGCGAAGTCGTCGAGCGCATCCGCAAGCAGATTCAGGACCGGATGAACCAGGCCCATGAAGAGGCCACTCGCAGCGGCGATCAGTGGGAACTCCAGGAGGTCACCGAACTCGAAGAGTCCGAGGTGGCGCCCTCCTGCACGCGGACCGCAATCAGCCAGGAGGCGATCGAGAAGATCGTCGAAGGCATCACCACCTTCCCCGGCGACTTTAACCTCCATCCCAAACTCAAGAAGTTCATCGACAACCGGCGCGCCCTCCTCAATGGCGGCGTGGCTGACTGGGCCATGGGCGAAGCTCTCGCCTTCGGATCGCTTGTTCTTGAAGGGACACCCGTCCGGCTTTCGGGCCAGGATTCCGGGCGCGGCACCTTCTCCCAGCGCCACCTCGAGTACTTCGACTATGAAACGGGCGATGTCTACACGCCCATGCAGCACCTGGATGCCAAACAGGCTCGCTTCGAGGTCTATGACTCCTCACTCAGCGAGTACGGCGTCATGGGCTTCGAATTCGGCTATTCGCTCGGCGATCCGCTCACACTCACCCTCTGGGAAGCCCAGTTCGGCGATTTCGCCAATGGCGCCCAGATCATCATCGACCAGTTCATCTCCTCCTGCGAAGCCAAATGGAGCCAGCCTTCCGGCCTCGTGCTCCTGCTCCCCCACGGCTACGAAGGCCAGGGACCGGAGCACTCCTCCGCCCGGCTCACCCGCTTCCTCCTCCTCTGCGCCGAGGACAACATGTGCGTGGCCAACCTGACCACGCCCGCACAGTACTTCCACTTGCTCCGGCGGCAGATGTATGGCGGCCACGACCGCCGCGGTCTCCGCAAGCCCCTGGTCCTGCTGACCCCCAAGTCGCTCTTGCGTCATCCCAAGGCCGTCTCGCCGTTGAGGGACTTCACCCAGGGCGGCTTCCAGCCTGTCCTGGGCGACCCCACCTCCGAACCCACGGATCGCGTCAGTAAAGTCCTGTTCTGTTCCGGCAAACTCTACTACGAACTGCTGGAGGCCCGGAAACAGCGCGAAGCGACGAACGTGGCCATCATCCGGCTTGAACAGTTCTACCCCTGGCCCACGGAAGACATCGAGAAGATGCTGTGGCGCTACCCGTCCACGGCCGATGTCGTCTGGGTCCAGGAAGAACCGCGCAACATGGGCGCCTGGGTCTTCGTCCGCGACCGCATGCAGCCGATGCTCGACCAGACTCGCCGGACGCTGCTGTTCGCGGGCCGGCTCGAATCCGCCTCCCCGGCCGCCGGGTCCCTGAAACGGCACCACCAGGAACAGGCCGGCCTCATCGAAGACGCCTTCACCACCGGCACCGTCCGCCGCCGCGGCTACCGCGTCGTCGCCCGCCGCAAAGAAGAGGAGTAACTCTACCGCCCCAGACCGCTGATCCCTTTCCAGAAGGCCGCTCGCATCGCTTCGACGTTGATGCGGGTGGCGGCGCGGACTTCCCGCTGGGTGTTCTCGGGGGGTGTCCCGATCATCTTTGACTCGACCAGCGAAGGGCTGAGCAGCCATTCCACGGCGGCAAGGTCCCACATGATCCAACTCGCCGCGCCAGGCGAATGGCGGTCCCAGCGGTCGAGCAGGAAACGGCCCAGCCGGCCTTGTTCTTTGAGGCGAGCCGCAGTGCCGGCGTAGTCGAACGTGAGATGGCGGGCGACCGTCGTGGGCATGATGAACAGTTCAAGGTCCTTCGCGTTCAGGACTTCATTGAGCGCGTGGATGTCGTTCAGGCAGTTGAATTCGCTCTTGTCCCAGACGCCGTCGCGGATTTCGGCGCCGAGCCAGTAGAGGCGGATCTTCGTGGCGATGGCGGGGTCCATCAGGAGGGCGGAGGCGACGTTGGTGAGTGCGCCGAGGGCGACGACGGTCAACTTCTGCCCGGCGGGCATGGCGCGGGCTTCCAGCATCAGATGGTAGGCGGCGCCGGAGTAGGCGGCGCGGTCGCGGCCCCACCAGTAGAGGGGGACCATCGAGCCGCGGTGGGCGGGGATGGCGGATTTGTCGAGCAGGCCGAGCAGGGCTTCGTTCAGGTGGTGGCTGGCCTCGAGGGTGTTGCCTTCGGCGACAGGTGAGTGTTTCCACTGGGTGGAGGAAAGGCCGGCGATCGACAGGCCCGGCGCGGAGAGGGCGCGCGTCAGGGCGTAGAGATCATCGATTTCGTTAGCGGTGTCGGCATCGAGCCAGACGCGGGTCTGGGCGGCGGCCGGAAGCGCGGCCAGCAGGAGCAGCAGCAGGAAGCGGGTCATCACCCGCTTACTTTATCCGAGCCGAGGATGCCTGGTTGGGCTGCCAGAGAACTTCGCCGGCGTTTTGCTGAAGGTTGGCCCAGCGGCTGTAGACGAAGAAGGCATCGCTGAGGCGGTTCAGATAGTGGATGTTGATCGAATCGACGGCCTCGGACCGGCGCAGGGCGACGACGGCGCGTTCGGCGCGGCGGCAGACGGTCCGGCAGATGTGCAGTTCGGCGTTCAGGCGCGAGCCGCCGGGGAGGACGAAGCTGCGGAGGGCGGGCAGGGATTCGTTCATCCGGTCCATTTCGGCTTCGAGTTGGCGGACTTCGGCCTCGGTGATGCGCGGCTGTTTGGGTCCGACATCGGCGGGTTCGGTGGCGAGGATGGAGCCGAGGTTGAAGAGTTCGTGCTGGATCCGTTCGAGGATGGGGGCGAGTTCGGGGGGGCCCGAAGTCCGGGCGGTGACGGCGGCGGCGCCGGTGAAGGCGTTGAGTTCATCGACGGTGCCGTAGCAGTCGAGGCGGGCGGAGTCCTTGGGAACGCGCTGGCCGCCGACGAGGGCGGTGTCGCCGCCATCGCCTGTTTTGGTGTAGATCCGGTTGAGGGCCAGAGCCGGTTCCTTGAATCGTTGTTCTTCCATTCGGTTTCTCCATTGTAGGATGCCGGTTCGGGGGCATCGAGGCCAGGAAACTGTGAGGGGGCTGAGTACTAATGAAGGCAAATTAATAGAAGGATTGACAGTAGAGCGCTGAGGCTGGACCGATAAGGGGGAGCAGGAGCTTGAAGTGACTAGCCCCACGCCCAAATCCGCAGCGGAATCACTGCCTCTGGTCCTGCTGGAGAACCTGCCTCAGGGTCTCTACTATGTTGACGAGAATCGCCGGATTTTGCATTGGAGTCCCGCTGCGGAGCGGATTACCGGTTGGCGGCGGGAAGAAGTGTTGGGCCGGTTCTGCGGCGAAGGAGTGCTGGAGCATCTGGACGAAGAGGGGCGTGAGCTTTGCGGGGACCGGTGTCCCCTATTGATGGCGGCGAGGCTGGGGGCGGAGTGCCGGTCGGAGGTGTTCCTGAAGCACCGGAGGGGCCATCGTGTACCGGTGCAGATCGAGGCGGCGCCGGTGCGAAACGGCGACGGATCGCTCAAAGGGATGGTTGAAAGCTTCTGGGACAACACGCGGCATTTGCGTCTGGCGGAGGAGAAGGCCAGGCTGGAGAGACTGGCGTTGCTGGATCCGCTGACGGGCGCGGGCAACCGGCGCGCCGGGATGGATCAATTGCAGCGGGCGCTGGACGCGCAGCAGCGCTACGAGACGGTGACAGGGGTGGTGATGCTGGACATCGACCATTTCAAACGGATCAACGACCGGTTTGGGCACGAGACCGGGGATGACGTGCTGCGGATGGTGGCGGAGACGCTGGCGGGGAGCCTCCGTTCGACCGATTTTCTGGCCCGGTGGGGCGGCGAGGAGTTTCTGGCGATTCTGCCGCACACGACGGAGGCGCTGTTGCCGCGGGTGGTGGGCCGGTTGTTGCGCCTGGTGCACCGGAGCGGGGTGGAGCACCCGGAGGGGCGAATCCGGGTGACGGTATCGGCGGGGGTGACGGCGCTGCAAGCGGGGGACACGGTACACGAGCTGGTGGATCGAGCCGACCGTCTGCTCTATCTTGCGAAGCAGGAGGGCCGGAACCGTTTCCGGTTTGACGGCCGGAATAGCGGTCAGGAATGGGGCGCGACCTAAAGCGGGGGAAATCGAACTATACTGAAAGAGGGCCACTGGCGGATCCAATGGGTGGATGCCCGGATTGCTGGCGGCCACTTCCGGCCTGGACCTTCACGCGAGTGACGAACGGGCCCATGCCCGCGGTCGAGACCGCCGGCAGGAAAGTGATCTCTACGGATCTGCGGCAATTGCCGGAAAGGGCCACACTCACTTCCCCTGGCCAGGGCTTCCGTCGAACGGAAACTCGAGAAGCCTGGGGTGGACTGAGCGTGTCTCCGACCCGCGAAGACCCATTGCCGCGCGAACATCAGCGGGACGCAGTTCGCTTCGTCCCTGGCGGCGTCATCCAAGGTGCTGACGCCCAGAAGGAAAACCATCCGGGGGGAACCGCCGTGTTCCGGCCCGGCGCCGCGCCCGGAGGCGCAGGGGAGAAGACCCCCTCCGCCACCCGACGCCGCGCTTCGGCCGCAGCACCGCCAGTCCACCCGGCAACTAAACCAATTTGGTAGGATTCTGTATCAAACACATGCAAGACCGTCTCAATATCGCGGTTTTCGTCGATTACGACAACATCGAAATCGGCGTCAAGTCCACGCTCCGGCGTGAGTTCGAGGTTTCCCTCGTACTCGACGCCCTCAAAGAACGCGGCGACATCGTCGCGAAGTTCGCTTACGCTAACTGGTCTCGCCAGGAAGGCGCGACGCGGCAGATGGCGGAGAACGCCGTTCAGATGGTGCAGCGCATTCCGTCGCCTCGGGGCGACAAGAACGGCGCGGACATCAATCTCGCCCTCGATGCCCTGGAGATGGCGTTCACGCACGACCACGTGAACGCCTTTGCGATCGTTTCGGGCGATTCCGATTTCATTCCCCTGGTCAACAAGCTGAAAGAGTATGGCAAGACCGTGTTCGTGGTGGGCGGCAAAGCCTTCACGTCCACGATTTTGCAGCAGAACTGCCACGAGTTCGTTTCGTTCGAGTCTCTGCTGAAGATGGAGACGGTGGCGCCGATGCCGATGTCGGATCGCGAGCGGGAGCGCGAACGCGAACGCGAGCGGGACCGGGATCGCGACCGGCGACACCGGAAGGACCGGGACCGTGACCGGGACCGGGACCGCGGGGAGCGCCGGGAGGGCGACGACAAGCCGCCGGCGCAACAGCAGCAACCGCAGCAGCGGCCGCCGGCGCTTGATCTGAACCTGTCGATGTCGCTGGTGGAGCGCGCGCTGCAGGTGCTGGAACGCCGGAACGTGCAGCCGCAGTTGGGTTTGCTGAAGTCCACGATGCTGCAACTGGATTCGGCGTTCAACGAGTCGGCTTACGGGGCGCGTTCGTTCTCGGAGTTCGTCGAGAAGTTGAAGAAGGCGGAACTGGTGAACGTGAAAGGCTCGGGCGGGCGCTACCTGATCGAGCGCAAGCACAGCTACCACTCGGACAAGCCGCTGCCGCGTCCGGACGAAGCGCTGCCGCTGCTGCGGGACGTGCTGGAGATCCACCGTCTGGACTTCGAGGATGGCGGGCGTCCGGCGTCGGAACTGGCCGACTGGATGGTGGAGGAGTTCCCCGAGTTCAACTACCAGAAGTATGGCTACCAGGAGTTCACTGAGTTCCTGAACTTTGCGCAGGACAAGACGGTGGTGCGCCTGGAGCCGAGCGAAGACCTTGGGGTGATCGTGCACATGGGCGCGGAGTTTTATCCGCCCGCTCCGCCGGTGAAGGAGGTTCGCGAAGAGGACCTGCTGACGGAGCACGATTTCGTGCAGCCGATCGTGAAGGGTCAGCCGACGGCGACGGGCGAGATTCCGCTGCCGGACGTGCCGGAGAAGCCGAAGGCGAAGAAGCGGGCGACGCGCAAGAAGACGGCCGCGCCTTCGGGCAACACGGTGGAAAAAGCGCGCCGGTCGCGCCGCAAGAAGGCGGATTAGGTTCGATTCGATTCGCGCCGGTCAGGGGAGTGTGAATGTTCGCGGGGGGACCGCGGGCAGGGGCACTTCCTTTGACTGGCGCGAGTCTTCGATTTCGATCAGGACCTGGAGTGGGAGGCCTTCGAGGCCGGTGATGCCGGAGCGGGCGAGGCGGCGGGCGAATTCGCGGATTGCTTTGATTTGGAGAGCGGTTTCGCGGGCGATGTTCTCCTGGAGCGCAGCGACGTCCTGCCAGTCGACTTCGGTTCTCTGTTGGAACAGACGCTCCAATTCGCTGACTTTGGTGGCTGTGAGCGCGGCGAGGTATTCGATTCGCGGCTTCTGCCAGACGCCGAATTCGCCGGAGAGGCCCGGGCTGGGTGGCGGAGGTTGGTCTGGCGAAGACTCCTGCCGCACAGCGTAGACGTTGCGAGGGCCCGGGGCGATGAGGACGCCGCCCACGTTGGGGTCGAAGGTCAGGTAGTGCAACACGCGGGGCGGGAAGTCCTTGGGCCAGGCGCCCCATGCCCAATCACCGGTTCCGCCGATCAGGCGGCTGCCGAACAGCCTGTGACTCCCGTCGACTACCTGGAAACGGTGGGCGATGTCGACTTCCCTCAAGAGGCGGACCGCCCAGCGAGAGGAACGCAGAGCGAGGAGGTAGTTGCCGATGGCGGTCCAGGCGACGGTGTCTCCCTCGCGGCCCTTGGGTCTGCGGTCGAGCAGGGTGAGCAGCACGTACTCCTTTTCCTGTGCGGTGGGCATGAACTGGATCAGGATCAGGGTGAGGTAATTCCGCCAGTAAGTTGCCAAGGCGAGGAGCGGCTTCGCGGGCAACGGGCAGCGGAGGCGGATGGCGGCGTCGGCGAGGAGTTCGATGAAATGGGGGAGGTGCCAGGGTGCGCCGTCCTGGAGCCTGGCCTCCAGCGCTTCGTGAAGGAGACTGGCGATGAACGGCGCTTCGGTGGTCAGGCCCATGGCACCGGCGTGGTAGGCGCCCCAGGCGCGTTCGTTGATCTTCTCGGAGGCAAGCAGGGCGCGCACGCGGTCCGGAGTGACGGTGGGCGGGGTGGATTGAGCCCGCGCCGTTGCGATGGATGTGACGGCGAATCCGATCAGTGAACGCCGGGCGATCATCTTGGTTCTCCTGGCGGGTTGATGGGCTTGGATCCGGTGGCCGTGGGTGCCGGCGAAGAGGGCGCGAGTGTGAACTCTTGCGGTGGGGGGACCGCGGGCAGGGGCACTTCCTTTGACTGGCGCGAGTCTTCGATTTCGATCAGGATCTGGAGTTGGAGGCCATCGAGGCCGGTGATGCCGGAGCGGGCGAGGCGGCGGGCGAATTCGCGGATTGCTTTGATTTGCCGTGCGGTTTCGCGGGCGATGCGCTTTTGGAGCGCTGTGTCGCCGTCCCATTCGACCCGGGTTTTGGACTGGAACAGGGGTTCCAGTTCACTGACGCCAGATGATGCGAGCGCGGCCAGATATTCGAGGCGATGCTTCTTCCCAACGCCGAAGATAGCGGAGTTGGCCGGACTGGATGACAAAGGCTGGTCTAGCGGAAACTCCTGCCGCATTGCGTACACGTTTCGAGGGCCTGGGGCGATGAGGGCTCCGCCCGCGGCGGGGTCGAAGGTCAGGTAGTACACCACGCGGGGCGGGAAGTCCTTGGGCCAGACGCCCCAACCGCCAGAGCCCCAAGCTAAGCCGCCCACACCGCCGGATTCTCCCCAGGAGCCAGGGTCGACGACGATGAAACGGTGGGCGATGTCGACTTCCTTCATCAGGCGGACCACCCAGGGCGAAGAACGCAGAGCGAGGAGGTAATTGCCGATGGCGGTCCAGGCTAGGGTGTCTCCCTCGCGGCCCTTGGGTCTGCGGTCGAGCAAGGCCAGCAGCAGGGCCTCCTTGTCCGGTGCGCTGGGCATGAACTGGACCAGGATCAGGGTTAGGTGATTCCGCCAGTAATCAGCCAGGGCGGCGAGCGGCTTCGCGGGCACCGGGCAGCGCAGGCGGATGGCGGCGTCAGCGAGGATTTCGATGAAATGGGAGAGGTCCCGCTGAACGCTGTGCTGGCGCCTGGCCTCCAGCGATTCGTGGAGGAGGCGGGCAATGAGCGGTCCTTCGGTGGTCAGGCCCATGGCACCGGCGTAGTAGGCGCCCCAGGCGCGTTCGTTGATCTTCTCGGAGGCAAGCAGGGCGCGCACGCGGTCCGGGGTGACGGCGGGCGGAGTGGATTGAGCCCGCGCCGTTACGATGGATGTGACGGCGAATCCGATCAGTGAACGCCGGTCGATCATCTTGGTTCTCCTGGCGGGTTGATGGGCTTGGATCCGGTGGCCGTGGGTGCCGGCGAAGAAGGTGACAGTGTGAACTTATGCGGCGGGGGGACTGCGGGCAGGGGCACTTCCTTTGACTGGCGCGAGTCTTCGATTTCGATCAGGATCTGGAGTTGGAGGCCTTCGAGGCCGGTGATGCCGGAGCGGGCGAGGCGGCGGGCGAATTCGCGGATTGCTTTGATTTGCCGTGCGGTTTCGCGGGCGATGCTCTCCTCGAGCGCTGCAGCGCTTTGCCATTCGACTCGAGTTTTGGACTGGAACAGGGGCTCCAGTTCGCTGACGCTGGTGGAGGTGAGTGCGGCAAGATATTCGAGGCGATGCTTCTGCCCCACGCCGTAAATGAAGCCCAAAGAGGCACCAGACGACGGTGGCTGGTCTGGCGGAAACTCCTGCCGGACTGCATAGACGTTTCTAGGACCTGGGGCGATGAGGGCGACGGCCACTCCGGAGTGGAAGGTCAGGTAATACACCACGCGGGGCGGGAAATCCCTGGGCCAGGCGCCCCAGCCCGAGTCGCCACCGGCCGCGCCGCCAAAGCCGCCGGGGCCGAAGTGACGGCCCGGATCCACTACCCGGAAGTTGTGAGCGATTTCGATCTCCTGTATCAGCCGGACGGCCCAGCGAGAAGAACGCAGAGCCAGGAGGTAGTTGCCGATGGCTGTCCAGGCGACGGTCTCGCCCTCACTGCCCTTTTTCCTCCGGTCGAACAGAGTCAGCAGCAAGTCCTCCTTTTCGGGTGAATTGGGCAGAAACTGGATCAGGATCAGGGTGAGCCGGACCCATCCGGATTCTGTCAGGGCGCGGAGAGTCGCGGTGGGCAACGGGCAGCGGAGGCGGATGGCGGCGTCGGCGAGGATCTCGATGAAATAAGGGAGGTTCCGGTGAGCGCCGTGCTGGCGGCTGGCCTCCAGCGCTTCGTGGAGGAGGCGGGCAATGAGCGGCCCTTCGGTGGTCAGGCCCATGGCGCCGGCGTAGTAGGCGCCCCAGGCGCGTTCGTTGGTCTTTTCGGACGCAAGCAGGGCGCGTACGCGGTCCGGAGTGACGGTGGGCGGAGTGGATTGCGCCCGCGCCGTCGCGATGGATGTGACGGCGAATCCGATCAGTGAACGCCGGGCGATCATGCTCTCAATATACGCCCTCGGTCCTGAAAAGGGGGCACGCTATTCTTGGGTTATGGGTAAATTATTCAGCGAGGGGATCACTCGAACTCCCGGTGTTTGCGGGGGCAAGGCCTGTATCGCTGGTCACCGCGTCCGGGTACTCGATATTGTCTCCTGGCACGAACACCAAGGGATGACCCCGGACGAGATCGTCTGGCACATTCCCACGATCACACTCGCCGACGCGTACGCCGCGCTCGCCTACTACCATGACCATATCGCCGAAATCCAACAGGAGATGCGGGATGAGGCCGAGCTGGAGAAGGAAGTTCGACGAAACAATCCTTCGCCGCAGGCTTCGGACCGGCCGAATTCAACCTGCTGACCGACCTGGATCCCGTTGCCGAAGGTGGCGAGACTGACGAGTATTCCAGGCAAGTACAAGCGTTTTGTGGCGTCGGCCAGCGGGCGATGCATCGCCGCTCAGGTGGGCTGATAGATCTGGATCCAGTTGCCGCAGGTGTCGGCGAAGGTGGCGATTTTCACGGGGCCCATCTGCTGGGGCTTGGACTGGAAGACGACGCCAGCCTCGGTGAGGCGCTGGTAGTCGGCCTCGATATCGGAGGATTCCAAGGCAGCCACGGGGATCTTCTGGGTGAACATTGCATCCTGAAACGTTTTGCCAGCCGGGTTCGCGTTGGGTTCGAGCGACAGTTCAAGTTCGTCGGGACCTTCGGGCGAAATGACGGTCAACCATTTGAATTCACCGAGAGGGATCTCGTGTTTCTTGTGAAAGCCGAGAATGTCCGTATAGAACTTCAGAGCCTTGTCCTGGTCATTGACCATAATGCTAGTCAATCGAAGCCGCATTGGGCCCTCCTTTCAATTACGCCGTTACTCCAGATTGTACGGCTTCGCCGCGGCCTGGCGCTTCTCGAAAATTGCGGAGTCGCGACGGAGATCCACCCCGGGCGGCAGTTGGGCTAGCAGGCTCAGGCAGCCCGGAAACAAGGGGAGCGGGAGCGCTCCGGGCATGCTGACGAGAGTCCGGGCGCGACGCCGGTAGGCGGAGGGTGTTTCGCCGACCCTGCGGAGGAACAGATCGCTGAAGCTGCCGAGGCTGGACATGCCGACCTCAAGACAGACTTCGGTAACGGTCCCCTGTCCGGTGGCGAGCAGTTGCCGGGCCCGGTCGATCCGCACTCCGATTCGATACTGGTGCGGGGTGGCGCCGAATACGGCCTCGAAGCGCCGGATGAAGTGGAAGGGCGACATGCCCGCCTCTCTCGCTGCTTCCTGGAGCGATGCCGGTCCGGGCGTACCGGCGAGATAGTCGCGGGCGCGGCAGAGCCTCCGGAATACGTCCTGATCGAAAACCATGGCCGCCTTGTCAGAGCTCCGGCACCAGCCGGAGGGTGTTTTTGGGCTCAATTTTGTCGAATTCGAGCTTAAAGGCGCGGCCGGCGACGTATTCGTCCCACTGGTCCTTGTAGTGGCCGGAGGTGAAGTGGCCGCTGTTGCCGGTGGGGAGGTTGATGAGGGAGTTGTCCCAATTGGAGAGGTCGGCGACGAAGCGCATGGAGGGGCCGAGGCGGGGGGTGGTTTGTTTGACGGTGGTGGAACTGCCGCTGAGGGCGAGGGGGCCGACATTGAACCAGGCGCCGGCGAGGGGGAGGCGGCTGAGGACGGGGTGGGCGATGGTGATCTGGTTGGAGCGGCCCCAGCGCCAGCGGTCGGAGCGGTCGCCCTGGCGGCGGCCGGCTTCGGCGAAGGCGTCGGCGAGGGATTCGACGATCATCTGGTCCCAATCCTCGAACCAGCCGGCGGGGCGCTCGCGGAGGAGGGCTTCGACGGCGGCGGGGGCGGTTTCGAAGCGGTAATCGGCGCCGGCTTCTGGGGCGGCGGATTCACCGAGGCGGCGGCGGATCTGGCGGTCGAGGAGGTCGACGAGAACGGGGGCGGCGAGGTCTTTGTGCATCTGGCCGTTCCAGCCATCGAGCAGGGCGCGGGCATCGGGGACCCAGGAGTCTTCGGGTTGGCGGGCGGCGAGAGCGGCGAGGGCGATGCGGGCGAGGTAGTGGGTGTAGGCGGAGTAGACGTCGGTCTGAATGCGGAGCATTTCCTGGGGTTGCCAGCCACCGGAGCGGGATTCGAGGCGGGCGGCGATCTGGCGCTGGCGGAGGGGAGGCGCGAAGAAGCCGGAGACGGTGTAGCGGGTGTCGTCGCGGAAGGGGTTCTGGTTGGCGGAGGCGAGGAGGCCGCGGGCGGGATTGAGGGAGGAGGGGAGTTCGTCGAAGGGGATGAGACCGTCCCATTCATACTGTCCGGTGTGGCCGTCGAGGGGGAGGTCGCCGAGGAAGCCGAAGCGGCGGGGGAGGCGCCCGGCGACCTGGTGGCCGATGTCGCCATTGCGTGCGGCGAAGATGAGATTGATGCCGGGGCCGTGGTATTCGGAGAGGGCGGCGCGGAAGGCTTGCCAATCGCGGGCGCGGGCGAGAGGGAGGAGGGGGAAGCGGTAGGGGAGGGGTTCGGCGGCGGCCCAGCGGAGGGCGTAGTGGGCGCCGGCGTGGGCGGTAAAGATGGGGCCGTGGCGGGTGACGAGGTTGAGGGTTTCGGAGCGGACGGCTCCTTTGACGGCGATGAGTTCGGTTTCGCGGCGGGCTTCGAGGATCTGGCCCTGGAAGGCGTAGCGGCCGGAGCGGAGGTCCATTTTCTCGGCGTAGAGGTCCATGGTGTCGAACTGGAGGCTGGTGATGGACCAGGCGATGTGTTCGTTGTGGCCGATGAGGACGAAGGGGATGCCGGGGAGGGTGGCGCCGATGACGTTGAGGTCCGGGGCGCGGAGGTGGACGAGGTGCCAGGCGGAGGGCATGGAGAAGGGGAGGTGGGGGTCGCCGGCGAGGATGGGTTGGCCGGAGGCGGTGTGGGCGCCGGCGAGGGCCCAGGCGTTGGAGCCGGGGATGATTTCGCCGCCATCACGGGTGGGGAAGAGACGGCGGACCTTGGCGGAGTCGCCGGCGGCGATCATGCGGGCTTTGAGGAGGTCGGTTTCCCAGGAGTTGGTGAGGGTGCGGTCCATCTGGAGGGCGGCGAGGAGGGTATCGGCGGGGGTCCAGTGGCGGGGGCGATAGCCGAGGATGGCGAATTCGGGGCCCCATTTGCCTTCGTGCTGGTCGATGTAGTGGTTGACGCCGCGGGCGTAGGCGGCGAGGAGGGTCTGATCGGCGGGGGGGGGGCTGCGGGCCTGGAGTTCGGCGGTGGGGCGGGGGGGGCTTTTGCGGGGGGGGTGGTCGGGTTCGGGGGGGGGGGGGGGTGGGCGGGGCGCGGGGCGGACCACCGCGCGCGGGCGCCCCCCCCGGGGGGCGGGCCCCGGGGCGGGGGCGGCAACCTGGGGGCGGGCCCCCCCCCCCCCCCCGCGCAGCGCGCGGAGCCGCTGGGCGGCCTGCTGCA
>DNFG01000245.1:0-146 GCA_003487005.1 Bryobacterales bacterium | reverse complement strand
GGCTGCGGGCCTGGAGTTCGGCGGTGGCGCGGAGGCGCATTTTGCGGGAGAGTTGGTCGGATTCGAGGGCGGAGGGGCCGACGACTTCGCTGAGGTCGCCGGCGGCGAGGCGGCGGAGCATGTCCATCTGCCAGAGGCGGTCCTGT
>DNFG01000094.1 GCA_003487005.1 Bryobacterales bacterium | reverse complement strand
GCAGCCCATACAGCACCAGACCCGCGTAGCCCAAGCCCAGCGGAATCCCCACCGCGGTCCCCGCCGCCGCCAGCACCATCCCTTCCTGCAGCAACATGCCCCGCACCTGCCGCTGATTCAAACCCAGTGCGTGCAACAGCCCCACTTCACGCTGCCGCTGCTCCACCCCCAGCCGGAAGAACAAACCCATCAAAAACAGCGCCGAAACCATTACAAAGAAGCTGAAATAGAGGAAATATTCGCCGAAATCAGTCGATCCCAGCGCACTCTCCAGAGCCTGCCGCCTCACTTCAAGCAGCGTGAATCCCCCGGCCAGAGGATCCATCTCCGCCCGCAGCGCCTGCACCAACTCCGCCGGGTCCTCCGCGTACCGGATCGAGGTCACCGATCCATGCCGAGAACCCCAAAGCTTCCGTGCTATCTCAATCGGGATCCAGGCCTTCGGTGCCGTCCGGTAGCGGTCCCAATACTCCTCGTCTTTCGGCCGGATCCTCTTCAAATCCACGGGAAACGGCGGATCCCAACTGCCCAGCGACATCTGGTCGGTGATTCCGGGGTACTCGGGCGCCACGGTGCGGTCCGCGGCCAATCCGCGCATCGGCGCAATGCCCGCCACCTGGAACTCCGCCCGGCCGGTATTCAGTTCGCCGGTTCCACCCCAGAGCAGAAATTCCAGTTCCACTTTGTCACCCGCCCGCGCGCCCAGATCCGTGGCCGCCCACTCGTTCAGCAGTACCGGTGTCCCTTCGACCCGCGCAAGTGGCCGGTCGCCGTTCAATTCCGCCAGCGTGCGCTCGTCAGCCCCGGTAACCAGCGAGTACGGCACCGCCCGCCCCCGCGCCCGGATCGAACTCGCCAGGTATGTCGACAACGGCCGTTGCAGCACCCCCAGCGTCTTGCCCAGCGCCAGCGCGCGCTCAGCCGTCCTGTCGTCGATTAACGTGCTCCGGTGCTCGAGGGCCCACCCGCGCCCGTCCAACTCGCGCAACGTCAGCCCCAGATCCTCCAGCCGGAACCGCTCCTGAAGCCGCCGGACCGCCGCCTCCGCCGTCCCGCCCGACAGCAGAATCGTGTTCGCCCGGCCCTCCTGCTTCAGTTCCTTTCCCAGAAATTCAAGCGAGACGTACACCGCTCGCAGTTCGCCTTGCGACGGGGAGAGCGAAAACTCCGGCTGCACTGGCGGCGCCACCGGGTCCGCCACCTCGAACCGGATCGTCCTCGCCACGTCATCACGCCGCCCTTGCAGGAACTCGCGCGGGATATCCGAGGGCTCCTCGAACCGCAGCAGCAAGCTGTCCCCCGTCGCCGCGCCAAATTCGCGCGCCAGCGCAGGACTCAGCATAACCGCGCGGCCCGACGCTGCCTGCGCCGGTGCCCCATGAAAGCTGTAAAACCGGTCATCCACCCCAAAAATCGCCACCCGGTTCGCCCTCTTCTGCGAACTTTGGTGGACCGCCGCCCCCTCCAGCGCAATCAGCGGCACCGCCCGAAACGGGTCCCGGAATTCGTCGGCCAGCGAGGCGCGGAAGAAGTTCCGCCCGATCAGCGCCTGTTCGGTGGCCCCCAACCGGCCCACCGCCAACTGGTGCAGACTAGTGCGCACCGAATGCCCGGTCAGCAGCGCTCCGCAGAGGACGGCCGTCGCGATCGCCGCCCCGCCCAGAATCGCCAGATTCGTGCGCGAATACCAGGCCAGCGACCTCTTCAGGTAGATCAGGCCATTCATTGCTGACCCGCGCTCTCCGTCATCACCCCGCCCGCCAGCGACGCCTGCCGCCCGAAGCGCGCCGCCAGTTCGCTGCTGTGGGTGACCAGCACGATCGACATCCGCCGCTCCTTCTGCAGTTGATCCAGCAGCGCCGCCACGTTCGTCGCCGATTCCTGGTCCAGATTGCCCGTCGGCTCGTCGCACAGCAGCAGTTTCGGTTGCCGGATCAACGCCCGCGCAATCGCCACGCGCTGCTTTTCGCCGCCGGACAGTTCGCCCGGCCGGTGCCGCAACCGGTGTGACAGCCCCACTTCATCCAGCAGCCTTCGCGCGCGCGCCGGCGCCTCCGGATCCCGCGGTCCCACCAGCAGCGGCGTCAGCACGTTCTCCACCACAGTCAACTGCGGCAGCAGACTGTGGTCCTGAAACACAAACCCAACCCGCGTATTCCGGAACAGCGCCTGCTCGGGTTCAGGCAGTTTGTAGGGGTCCACGCCGTCCAGCGCCACGGACCCGCCCGTCGGCGGTTCCAGCGCCCCGAGAATCTGCAGCAAAGTGGATTTGCCGCAGCCGCTCGGGCCCATCACGGCCAGAGCTTCCCCTTCTTCCAGCCGGAATGTCACCCCGTGCAGGATCCGCAGATCGCCTCCCGGCGTCGCGTAGCTTTTTGCAATGTCTTCAACCTGGAGCATGTCGGCGAATCAACCCCGGACTCCCATTGCAGCACACTAGGCAGGCGCCGCTGCCGCCCGCGGGCTGATCAGCGAGTGATAGACCGCCAGGGTCCGCCGCGCCATCGTCTGCAGTGACCGCTGCTGGGCCACCCCCAAATGCCCGGAAGCCCCCAGCGCCCGCGCCCGGACCGGGTTCTCCGCCAGTTCCAGCAGCGCGTCGGCGATCGCCGGCGCGTCGTCCGGAGCCACCAGCAAACCGCCTTCGCACGCATCCACGTGCTCCAGCAGCGCCCCCCGCGCCGGCGCCACCACCGGCACCCCGCTCGCCATCGCCTCCAGCAGATACAACCCCTTCGGATCGTCGTAGACCGGCGGCACACAGAAGGCGTCCAGCGAAGACAGATACTTCAGCTTCTCGATCCGCCCCAGTTCGCCCAGATACCGGAAGTCCCCGCCCAGACCCCAGTCCGCCAATTGCGCTTCGATCGACGACAAATAGCCCTGGTGCTCCGGCGCCAGATACCCTGCCGCTTCCAAACGCGCGGGCCCGGTGTACCGCCCCCGGAACTCGCGCCACGCCTCCGCCAGCAGGTGCAACCCCTTCTCCGGCGCAATCCGCGCCAGATAGCCCACGCGAAACACCCCGTCGTCCCGCTCCGGAGCCCGCGTGAAGTCCTCCGCGCGCAATCCGAGCGGCGTTGTGTGGACCCGCGCCCGCGGCAGGTCCAGATACCCCGCCATGTGATCGGCGTACCAGTCACTGATCGAGATAAATCCGTCCACCGCCCCGGCGTGTTCGCGGATCAACTCCCGCGCCTGCGACTGGTATGGCTCGAGTAACTGGTCCAGAAACAGGTCCTCGCCCTGCATCGTCACCGTCACCGGGCCGTCGTACACCTCCTTGATCGATGGCGCGATCGAAATCAGCAGCGCGTTCGGCAGATTGATGATGTCCGGCCGGGGTTGGTCCCGCAGCCAGCGCTCGAACTTCCGGAACTCCTTCATCAGCCGCCCGCTCCGGCCTTCGAGCATCGAAACGGTCATCTCCCCCAGAAACTTCGGATTCACGTCGATGGACCGCCGCGCCGCCGCCTCCAGCGCCCAGCGGCCATCCCAAAGCCGGTCCAGCAGCCACGGTGTATGGCGAAACAGCGCGGAATTCTGCTGCAAGTACACCGAAATGCCCCCAAACAGCACTTTTGTGCGGCTGGAAGCGTTGTTTTCATCGGTTTTCGTCGGTGTGTAGACGGGCATGAGCGTCACTTCATGCCCCTGGCGGATCAACTCGCCCGCCAGCGCGTTATCGCGCAGACAGGAGCCGCAATACATGTTCGCGGCCCCGGCAGTCAGCGAGAGGATCTTCATAACGGTCTATTTCAGAGCGCCGGTCAGTGCCGGTTCCTCCACCATCTGGAACGCGCGCCGCGCGTACAAATGATCGAACAGATTGCCTTCGTGGGGCTGGTCCCAACTGATCACGTTCGTCGGCACCGCCCCGATGTTCAACCGGCCCACGTGTGGCGAAGCCAGCAGGCGATTGATCAGCGCCGGGTTGCGCGTGATTGCCGTCACCACCAGCGTCGGCCCCAGCACTTCCGGAATCTCGCGCTCCTCCACCTCCAGCACCGACGCGAACGGGAACAGATATTCCTTGTTCGCCAGCGGGTGTTCGGGACTGTCGCAACGCACGATCGTCGGCAGAACGTAAGTGCAACCCTCCCACTCCACGCAACGCCCGGCGCGATGCTTCGCGCTCACCTCGCGCGCCCCCGCCTCCGCCAGACCCGCGTCCACCATCCCGCTGATCCGCCGGCCCACTTCCGGATTGGCGAACGGCGCGATCCCGGCCTCCGGATCATCCGCGGCCCGGGGGCGGATCACGGCCAGGCGTTCAGCCAGCGCCTCCGCAATCGCATCGCCATGCCGGGTCACCCAGACCCCCGAGGCGTTGATGCACGACCGCCCACCGTTATCGGCGATCGACCGCGCGATGATGTCGATGTACTTCTCCCAGTCGTCGATGCAGTCGTCGCCGATCACGACCTTCGAATACCCCGGCCCGTGCAGTTCAATCCGCGGATCCGTGGCCCAGTTCTTCACCGCGCCCACGTCGCCGAACAGCATCCCCCGGCCGGTCGAGCGCAGAATCTCGTTCGCGCCGCCATGGTCCGCCGGGTAGTAGCAGAACGCCTCCGGCGGCGCGCCCGCCTTCAGAAACGCCTGGATAATACGCATCGGCGTCCACGGTTCTGCCGACCCCGGCTTCAGCACCAGCGGCGTCTTCAGCGCCACCGACGGAATCCACAGCGAATGCACCGCCGGCGAGTTCGACGGCAGCACCACCCCCAACGAATTCCCGCGCGGGAAAAACGAAACCGGCGAGCCCTCCATCGAGTACCCCCGGTCCAGCACCTCGAGCGAAAGCCCTCGCGTCAGCCCCGCCAGCACCGTCTCCATCGACGTGAACATGGCATGCACCTTCGCCATGTTGCGCCGGATTAGCACCCACGGCATCCCGGTCGTCGCCGAGGTCTGTTCGACGTAATCCTGCGGCGACTGTCCGGCCTCGCCCAAAGGCAAAGTCTCGTTCAGGAAAAACTCCCCGGCCCGCGCGCACATCGCGATCAATTCGCGCGTCGAAAACCCGGTCAGCGCCTGCCGCGCCTCCTCCTGTTTCCGCAAGTCCCGGCGAATCAACCCGAAATTGGCCTGCGAGACCTCCGCCATCGGCTCGCGCGTCAGAAAATGGACCGCCGGCGCCGTGTCGATCGAGCGGTACTCCCGCCCGTGGCGCAGAATCGGAATGTGCAGCACTAGTACACCCCCTCCACCACCGACTTGTCCAACTTCTGGAACGGCCGCACATTGCGCACTCCATCCCACGGATACTTCTCGTAAGGCACATCCCGCTCGGCTTCATCCCGCTCCAGGAAGCGCGGCATGAAGAACTCCCGCGTCAGCGTCGTCAATCGCACCCGCCCCGTCTCGCCATAGCCGACCACCTGCGACGGGTTCGCCGGGTCCACCACCTCCACCATCGCCCGCGGCGACGGCGGATAGTACACAATCGCCCAGTCATCCTCCGCCCGGACCGGCCTCGACACCGCCAGACCCATCAACGTGTTCCCGTACGTCGGCGCGAACGCCACCCCTTCCAGCAATTCCTCGTGCGCGAACCGGACCCACTGCGGCGTCATCTCCGTTCCCCCGCAGAAAATGCCCTGGATGCCCGCTTTCCGCAGGCTGATCCTCTCACACAGCGCCTCCAGCAACTTCGGCGTCGTGAACATGCACTTCACGCTGTCGTGCGCCTTCAGAATCGTCAGCGCCTGGTCGATCACGTGGCGTTTATACGCCTCCACCTCTGCCATCGCGCCCCGTTTGATCAGCTTGATCACCCAGCGCGGGTCCAGATCCACCGAAAAACACGTCCCGCCCCGGTGCTGCGCCAGGTGCTCCACGGCCAGCCGCAAACGCCGCGGACCCGACGGCCCGACATGGACCCAGTCCGCGCCCTTCGGGAAGCCGTCGTCGGGCAGCGTCGTCGAGAAGTGCTCGTAATCGATCCGGAAGTCTTCGGACGAGATCCGCGACTTCGGCACTCCGGTCGATCCGCCCGTCTCGAAGACATAGATCGGCTTGCCCGCCAGTCCGCGCGGTATCCAGCGCTCCACTGGCCCGCCGCGGAGCCATTCGTCCTGGAAAAAGCCCAGTTTGTCGAGATCCTGGTAGTTGTGGACCTCCTTGCGCGGATCCCAGCCCAGTTTCGCGGCATAGTCGAGCCAGAACGGCGCGCCGGTCTCCGGCGAGAAATGCCATTCGATCATCTCGCGGGTCCAGGCGTCGAGACGTTCGCGCGCGGCGGCCATCCGCGGTTCAAGTTCGGGAGAGATGGATAGAGCGGTTGCCATGAAAGGATCCTTAGGGGGTTACACACAGTGTACTGCCATTGATGGCCCGGCTAGTATCCTGGATGCGCCGGCGCCGCGGCAAAGTCGAAAAATCCGGACCGCCCGCCGCTCGCGGGGCACTGGCGCGGCCGGCCGCGGTCACAAAACCGAACCCGGTTCCGGAATCCGCCCGGCCGAGCCAACCCATTGAAACAAAAGAGCCATCATGGGCTTCACTGCAAATGCCGGGCGCGTGTGCACGTCTCATCCATCGAATAGTAAAAATACTTTCACGTAGCAGGGTCCTTCACCGATATGGATGACTATGATTGGAACGATTCAAAACTGGAGCTTGACGGCGCGCCTCGTGGCCGCGTTTGTCGTACTGGGACTGGTGGCCATACCGGCGGGATTGGTCAGTGTTTGGAAGTTGAATGGCGCCTCCGCGCGCCTGGACGAGGTCGCGCGCACGGAGATGCCCGCCGCCGAAAAAGCGATCGAGGTGGAACGGGCGATTCTGAATGCCCGGATTCACTTCATTTACTTCCTGACCACCCAGCGCCCGGGCAGTCAGGAGGCGGGCCGCGAATGGCTCGCCAAGGCCGGAAGAGCGCTCGCCGAACTCGAAGCCCTGCGCCTCGACGGTGAATTGGGCGGCGCCGTCGAGCGCCTCGGCGAAGCCTACCGCGGCTATTCGACGCGCCTGGACGAGGTCTCTTCGATGATCGCCGCCGGTCAGCAGGAGTCCCCCGCCTATGCCCCCGCCTCCGCCGAGTGGACCCGCCTCGGCGGCGTTCTGGTCGCCACCGCCAACGAGATCAGCGGCAAGAAAATGACCGTTGTCACGCAGGACAACATCGCCGCTTCGGAGAGCCTCGCCGAAGCCATCCGCGTCACCGGCGCGGGTTTCAGCGCCGCCCTGCTCATCGGCCTGACTGTCATCCTGCTGACCCTTCGCAGCGTCACCCGGACCCTGCGCCGCCTCGTCAACAGCCTCAGCAGCGGCGCCGCCGAGGTCAGTACCGCCTCGAATCACCTCGAACAGAGTTCGCAGACGCTCTCGAGCGGTTCCTCGCGCCAGGCCGCCGCCATGGAGGAAACCTCCGCTTCCTGCGTCGAAATCAGCTCGCTCGTCGAGCGCAATGTCGAAAGCGCCCGCTCCGCCGCCGCCATGGTCGACGAATCGCGCCAGCGCTCCGAAGCCGCCGGCTCCACCCTCGACCAGATGCGAGCCTCGATGTCCGCCCTCAAGACCGCCAACGTCAAGAGCCAGAGCATCATCAAGGTGATCGACGAAATCGCCTTCCAGACCAATATCCTCGCTCTCAATGCCGCGGTGGAAGCCGCCCGCGCCGGAGAAGCCGGCCTCGGTTTCGCCGTCGTCGCCGAAGAGGTCCGCCACCTGGCCCAGCGCTGTGCCGAAGCCGCCCGGGAAATCACCGGTATCATCAGCGAATCCACCAACCGCAGCGGAGACTCCGTCGCTCTCGTCGAAGCAGTCGAATCCTCCATCCGGACCGTCATCGAAATCGGCGCCCGCATCAAACCTCTCGTCGACGAGGTCTACGCCGGAGGCTCCGAGCAAAGCCGCGGCATTCAGCAGGTCGCCCAGGCGCTCAATCAGATCGAATCCGTCGCCCAGGACACCAACGCCACCGCCGAAGAGACCGCCGCCGCAGCCGAGGAACTATCCGCCCAGGCCGTCGCCCTCAGTCAGGCTTCCAGCGAACTTGCCGCTCTCGTCAACGGCAGGTGACCCGCCGCAAATCGGACCTGAATGTAAATTCTCTGGACATCCTGTATCTCCTCGGATAGACTGCCTTAACGGCCTTTTCCCGGCCAAGATGCAAATTTGCGCAGTCTAGGAGGACACTTGTATGGATCCTGAAGTCGCTGTAGGAGGGGGTCTCGCCATCTTCGG
>DNFG01000514.1 GCA_003487005.1 Bryobacterales bacterium | reverse complement strand
GTTCGCGCCACAAAAAGATCGAGGTCTTTGTTACCACACAACTGCTTCTTCATCCTCCATTGGCTTTTGATGATGTATTTTTTTTTTTTTTTAATCATGCGGCCACCCCCCAAATCTTCCCCCTTCCCCCCCCCGCCCCTCTTCCGACCGGGGGGGGCGGAAGAGAAAATGGGCGAGCCGATCGATCAGGTCGCCGCAAGGCGCGTTTTATGGGTTGGGCGGATAGCGCTGGGCTGGGCGCTTCTGATCGTTCTGCGGCTTCTTGTGCTGCAGGTGGTCCAGCACGAGGAGTACCTGGAGATCGCGCGCAACCAACAGCACCGGGCCTTCCCAACGATTCCCGACCGGGGCGAGATCCTGGACCGGACCGGGCACCCATTAGCCGTGAGTATCCGGACCAGCACGGCGGTCGTTAATCCTCAGCGGATCGTGAACCCGGAGTTCTTTGCCGGCGTGGTGGCGCCGATGCTGAACCTGGACCCGGCCGCGGTCACCGAAGAGATCCGGATGCGGCAGAAGATGAAGAAGAACACGGCGATGGTCAGCCGCTTCTACTACGAGATCAAGCGCCATCTGAGCCCGGAGGAAGTGAAGAGCCTGCAACGTCTCCGGCCGGTTCCGTTCGACTTCCTGGAGATTCACCGGGATGCGCGCCGCGAGTATCCCAACGGGTCGACGGCCGCGCACGTTGTCGGGAGTGTGGACCGGTTCAACAGCGGCAACTCGGGAGTGGAGCAGAAGCACAATGAGGAGCTCGAGGGTGCGCGCGGCCGGCTGCGAGCCTTGACTGACGCCTTGCGCGGGAAGTACTTCAGCTGGTTCGAGCAGCCGCCCCGGGAGGGCGTGGATCTGATGTTGTCCGTGGACAGCGTGATTCAGCACGAGGCGGAGAAGCACCTGGAACAGGGTGTATTGGAGAGTGGAGCCGAGTATGGATCGGTGGTGGTGATGGATCCGCACAGCGGCGAGATTCTGGCGCTGGCCAACTATCCGAACTTCGACCCGCGGGAAGAAGTGCCGGCCACGCCGGGTGCGAAGCAACAGGCGATGGCGAAGCGGCGGAACTGGGCGGTGCTGGCGCCGTTCGAACCGGGCTCGGTGATGAAGATGGTGACGGTGGCAGCGGGGATTGACACAGGGAAATTCACCCCGGACTCGATCGTCTATTGCGAGAACGGGGCCTTTCCGCGGCCGGGGCGGAAGGCGATCACCGATCTTGGCCGCTATGGCGCAATTCCGGTGACCACTGTACTGGTGAAATCCTCGAATATTGGGGTGACCAAAATCTCGCTGGCGCTGGGGCCGGATGTGATGTGGGAGTACCTCGGGCGTTTCGGTCTTGGCCAGCGGACGGGTCTGGAGTTGCCTGGGGAGACCCGAGGTCTGTTCAAAGCCCGCTATTGCCTGGATCAGGATGGGAAGCCTTCCCGTCACATCGACGAAACCCGCTGCTGGGGGCCGTACACCCACGAATACGTCAGCTTTGGACACGAGATCGGAGCGACCGCGGTACAACTGGCCCGGGCGACATCCGTGGTAGCCAACGGCGGCTTTCTGGTGTTTCCGCGCCTGATCCAGTCCAAGTCGCGGCCGCGGCCGGACGGAGGGCGGGAAGTGATTCCGGTGCTGGTGCAAAAGCCGGAACGGGCGCTGAAACCGCAAACGGCGCTGATCATGCGGCGGATGATGCGGCAGGTGGTGGAAGAGGGCACGGGCCGGCGAGCGCGCCTGGAAGGGTACACCGCGGGGGGCAAAACGGGTTCGGCGGAAGTGTGGGATGGCCGTGTGCGGCGGAGAGACCTGAATAACGCCTCGTTCATCGGGTTCGCGCCCGCGGAGAGCCCCAGCGTGGTGGTGGTGGTGACACTGGGCCGGACGCCGAGACAGGGGGGGGCCGCGGCCGCTCCGATCTTCAAGAACGTGACCCAGGCTGCCTTGCGGATCCTGCGGGTTCCACCGGACCTGCCCGACAGCGGCGAACCCCTCCCGCTGGACCAGCCCTCGACTGAGCCCGCCGGGGATCCGTCATTGGGTCTGGCCCGGGCGAAGGCCGAGGAGCCCAAAGCGGCGGCGGCGCTGGCCCTGCTGTCGGCGGGCCTGCCGGGTGCCCAGCCAGAAACGGCGGAGGTGTTTTCGCCTCTCATTGACGGGCCGCGGGTTCCGGACTTCCGGGGCAAGCCAGTGCGGGTGGTGATGAGCGAGTCGGCCCGCGCCGGGATGGAGATCGAAATCGCCGGCCGCGGGCTGGCGCGTGAACAGCAACCGGCGCCTGGAAGCATTCTCCCGCCGGGCCAGCGGATTCGGGTGGAGTTCCGGCCATGAGACGGCCACTGCACGAGTTGATCGAGGGCGTCCCGCTCGCCTCACCTCTCCCAACCGGGTGGGGCACCCTCCTGATCGGCGGTTTGAACTACGATTCGCGCAAGGTGGTGGCAGGTGACCTGTTCTTCGCGTTCCCCGGTTCGAAAGCCGACGGCCGGACTTTCGCGGCCGCGGCTCTGGAACGGGGTGCAGTGGCGGTGGCTTCGGAATTCCCCGCCCCGGATGGGTTCGCGGCCCCGTGGATTCAAGTGGCACACGGGCGCCACGCTCTCGCCCGGATGGCGCGCCGCTGGTTTGACTCGCCGGACGAGCACCTGTCGCTCACCGGCATCACCGGCACGAACGGCAAGACGACCATTTCGCTTCTTGTCGACCACATTCTGCGCCGGGCCGGATTCCGGACCGGCGTGGTCGGCACGATCGGCTACCATGTGCTGGGCGAGGCCCGGGAAGCGGTGAACACCACGCCCGAATCGCTCGACCTGCTGCGTCTGCTGGCAGAGGTCCGCGCGGGGGGCGGCAGTCATGTCACCATGGAGGTGAGTTCACATGCCTTGGAACTGGGCCGGGTGCATGGGATTCGATTCTCCTCCGTGGTCTTCAGCAACCTTACCCGCGACCATCTCGATTTTCACGGCGGCATGGAAGAGTATTTCGCCGCGAAGCGGAAGCTCTTTCACGGAGCGGGTGGACCTCCTCCCCAACATGCCGTGATCAATGCTGACGACCCCTGGGCCCAGCGACTTGATCCTCCTCCTGCCACCGGGGTCATCCGGTACGGCATTGACCATGCCGCCGATCTGCGCGCCTCGAAACTCGAAATGGACTTCTCCGGACTGCGCTTCGACCTCGATTGGGGAGGCGGACGATGGCGTGTGGAATCACCGCTCTCAGGACGGTTCAATGCGGCGAATCTGCTGGCGGCATTCGGCACGGCGCTGTCGCTTGGGCTTGAGCCGGCGGCCATCGCGAGTGCGCTGCGGACGGCGCCCCCGGTGCCGGGCCGTTTCGAAAAGGTGGACGAAGGCCAGCCCTTCCTCGTGGTCGTGGATTACGCGCACACCGACGACGCGCTGCGGAACCTGATTCAGGCGGCACGCGCGTTGAATCCGAAGCGGGTCATCACGTTGTTCGGCTGCGGGGGAGACCGGGACCGGACGAAGCGTCCGCTGATGGCGCAGGCGGCCGCGGAGATGAGCGATTACGTGATCCTGACGAGTGACAATCCCCGCTCGGAGGACCCGCTTCGCATCATCAACGACGCTCTTGTCGGACTCCGGCGCACGGATACTCCGCACCGGATCGAACCTGACCGAGCCCGGGCAATCGCGGCCGCGCTGAAGGAGGCGGGTCCGGGCGACGCGGTGCTGATCGCCGGCAAGGGGCACGAAACCTACCAGATTCTGGGCACCGGGACGATTCAGTTCGATGACCGCGAGACCGCCCGCGGTCTGCTGCGCGAGTTCGGCTACAAGCGCCGGGAGGATCCGGCATGACCCTCGAGATTGCTGGTCAACTCTGCCAGGGCATTTCGACCGACACGCGCGCGCTGCGGCCCGGGCAGGCCTTCGCCGCGCTCTCGGGCCCGAACCACGACGGCCATGATCACGTGCTGCGCGCATTCGAGTTGGGCGCGAGCGCGGCGGTGGTCGCACGGAAGATCGACGGCGCTGGTCCTCAAGAGGTGGTGGACGATCCGCTGCTCTGGCTGCAACGGACGGCGAGAGAGAGGCGGCGGAACTTTGCGGGACGGGTGGTCGCCATCACGGGCAGCGCGGGC
>DNFG01000371.1:489-4861 GCA_003487005.1 Bryobacterales bacterium | reverse complement strand
AAACGTCGTCAAGCCGGTGCTGCCGGCCAAGTGGCTGCACAAGGGCACCAAGTACCACATCAACCCGACCGGCAAGTTCGTCATCGGCGGCCCGGTCGGCGATTGCGGCCTGACCGGACGGAAGATCATCGTCGACACCTACGGCGGCATGGGCCGTCATGGCGGCGGCGCATTTTCGGGCAAAGATCCCACAAAGGTCGACCGCTCAGCCGCTTACATGGCCCGCTACGTCGCCAAGAACGTTGTTGCGGCTGGCCTCGCCACCCGCTGCGAAGTCCAGCTTGCCTACGCCATCGGCGTCGCCGAGCCGGTTTCGGTTCTGGTCAATACTTTCGGCACCGGGGTCATCGACGACGAGCGCATCGTCGAGTTGATCCGTGCGCACTTCCCGCTCACGCCGAAAGCCATGATCGATCACCTCAAACTGCGCCGCCCGGTCTTCCGCGCCACCGCCGCGTTTGGCCACTTCGGGCGCACGGGCGACGGCTTCACCTGGGAACTCACCGACAAGGCCGAAGCGCTCCGCCAGGACGCCCGCCTGTCGGCCACCGCCAGCAACTAAGCCTCCAATTGAATGTCAAAAAGGCCGTTTCGCGCGCGCGAAACGGCCTTTTTGTGCTCGCCTAGAGCGGCAGAATCTCTTCCCGGTCCGGGTCGTACTTGAGCCGCCGCTTCTGAACCCAGGCAATGTTGCCGAGATGCGAGGCCGCGGCCGACCGGTGTCCCACCCAGACATCGCCGTTCGGCAGTTTGCGGCTGCGGCAGCAGTCGAGGAAGTTCTCGACGTGGTCAATCGTCTGGTCCCCCTCGTTCAACACCTCGACCGGCTGCGCATTCCGGCCCGCGGGAGTGAAAATGTACTTCCCACGGGTGATCCAGAGCCGGCCTTCCGTGCCGCAGATTTCGACGCCCGCCCCGGTGATTCCGGGCGCGAGCGTGGCGTCGAACGTGGCGGTCCAGCCCGACGGATACTCGAGCAGGACGTTGATCGTGTCCGGGGCGGTCCGTCCATCCTTGTAGTGGTAGATGCCGCCCGCGGCGACCGCCGAAACAGGGTTATCTTCCTCGACCATCATGTGGACGACGTCAATCCAGTGGGTGAACAGGTCGGTCACCTGCCCGCCGCCGAAGTCCAGGTACGCGCGAAAATTCCAGAACTGCTGCGGGTCGTAGTCGCGCCACTTCACCGGACCAAGATAGCGGGCCCAGTCCAGATTCGATGGCCGGGTGGCCAGGCGTGGCGGGGCTTTCCGCAGGTGGGCGCCGTTGCCATGCCACCAGGTGCGGGCGAGGGTGATCTTGCCCAGTTTTCCCGTCTTGAAATACTCCTCCCGGGCGCGGATATAGTGTTTTCCACTCCGCTGCTGCATGCCAACCTGGCAGATCCGGTTGTTGACCCGGGCGGCCCTGACGATCTGCGGACCCTCCTCAATGGTCAAAGTCAGCGGTTTTTCAACGTAGACATCCTTGCCGGCGTTGAGGGCGTCGATGGCGATGGCGGTGTGCCAGTGGTCGGGGGTGCCGATCAGAACGGCATCCAAAGCCGGGTGGGCGAGCAGGTCGCGGTGGTCACCGAACCCCTTGGCGCCAGGCGCCATCCCTTGAGCCTGATCCACGTGCTCAGCGAAGACATCGCAAACGGCGGTGACGTTCACCTGCCCCGTCTTAATGAAGGTGTTCATGACACCCCGTCCGCGCCCGCCGGCGCCGATCAGTCCGAGGCGAATGCGCTCATTGGCGCCCAGAATCCGGCTGTACGAGGCGGCAGTCCAGCCGATGGCGGCGTAACGAAGAAGGCGGCGGCGGGTATATGACATCACCCGCCGATTGTATCGCGAAGAGTTGCGGCCTGAGGTATAATCGGAAGTAAGCGAAACCAGCAAAGTGGGCGCAAGCCCGCTTTTTTGTTGTTTGCCACCCGAAATCTGGAAGAAGATGCCCGCAATGACCCGACAGACCCTGGCGGAACGGATCACCGAAATCGCCGAACGCGCCGCAAGCCGCGAGGGGATCGAGGTGTGGGAAGTGGAAGTTTTAGGGGGTGGCCGCGCCCGGGTGGTTCGCATTACGATCGACAAGCCGGGCGGCGTGACACACGGCGACTGTGAACTGATTTCGCAGCAGGTGGGCACCGTCCTCGATGTGGAGGATGTTGTGCCGGGTGACCGCTATCAACTCGAGGTCTCCAGCCCCGGCATCGAGCGCAAACTGCGCAAAATCGAAGACTTTTCCCGTTTTACGGGCCAGCGTGCGCGCATCTCCTTGCGCGAACCCCGCGACGGGCAGCGCCGGTTCGACGCGCTCATCCAGGGCGTGGACGGGGACGAAATCCTTCTCGAACTCAAACCAGGCGCCGAGGCGCGCGTCCGGATGACCGAGATTGAGAAGGCCAATCTCAAACACGAATGGTAATTGGCCCCATGAACGGGCCAACGGAAGAGTGATTGACAGAGGAGAGCGACTCTCTTGGCATCCATATATCAGTCCATCGAGATCCTGAGCAAGGAAAAGGGCATCGACGCCCAAATCGTCCTCGACGCCGTCAAGGACGCCATGCTCGTGGCCGCGCGAAAGCAGTTCCGCACCGAAGAAGATCTGATCGCGGACCTCGACCAGAGGACCGGCAACATCCTGATCTACGCCGTGAAGACGGTCGCCGAACCGGTCACCGACCCGGTTCGCGAAATGAGCCTCGCCGAGGCCCAGCGCTACGACGCCAGCGCCCAGATTGGCTCCCAGATCCGCTTCGAAAAGCCGACCGAAGCCCTCGGGCGCATTTCGGCCCAGACCGCCAAGCAGGTGATTCTGCAGAAAGTCCGCGAGGCCGAGCGGGAGAACATTCACGCCGAATTCTCTGGCAGGGTGGGCGAACTGGTCAATTGCATGGTCAAGCGCATGGAAGGTCCGGACCTCGTTGTGGACCTCGGCAAGACCGAAGCGCGCCTCTCCAAGAAGGAACAATCCCGCCTCGAGAATTTCAGCATTGGCGAGCGCGTCCGCTGCGTGATCAAGGCCGTGGACAAAACCGGCAAGAATGCCGGGGTGATCGTGTCGCGCGCCGCGCCTGAACTGGTGATGCGCCTTTTTGAACAGGAAGTCCCGGAAATCTACGACGGCACGGTACAGATTCGAGGCTGTGCCCGCGAACCGGGCGAACGGACCAAGATCGCCGTCCTTTCGCGCGATCGCGACGTGGATTGCGTGGGCGCCTGCGTCGGCATGAAGGGCATGCGCGTCCAGTCGATTATCCGCGAATTGCGCGGAGAGAAGATCGACATTATCGAGTTCTCGGAAGATCCGGTGGTCTTCGCCACCCACGCCCTCAGCCCTGCCAAGATTTCCCGTGTCGCCATCATCGACTCGATGGAGAAGCACATGGAAGTGATTGTCGAGGATACCCAGTTGTCGCTGGCCATCGGCAAGAAGGGCCAGAACGTCCGTCTGGCGGCCAAATTGCTGGGCTGGCGGATCGACATCAAGACCGAAGAGGAAAAGCGGCAGGAAGTGGAAGCCCAGATGGCCGCCATGGCCGCGGGCACGCCGCTTTCCGTCCTCTCTGACTACGGCCTGCCCGAACCGGCGCTCGAAGCCCTGCTTTCGGCCGGTGTGACCACGGTTGAACGGATGGGCGGTATGACCCCCGAGGAACTGGAAGCTATCCCGGCCATCGACCCGGATGCCGTTCAGGCTCTGGTTCTGGCCGTGAATCAGTATTATCAGGCCATGGACGCCCCGGCCGCGGGCACCGAACCTGCGGGGACGGAATCACCCGAATTGGTGGAGCCCGGCACGGAATCCACAACCACGCAAGAGGCGGTGGAAGCGGTCGATGAAGCAGCGGTGGAGCCCGCCGGGGAGGAAGCCGCAACTCCGGTCAGCCCGGAGCCGGACGAACCCTCCGAACCGGAACCCTTGTCACAGGAATCTGATACGATGGAAAATTCGGGTCTTTCCGTCACTGACGACAAGCCCGGGACCTAAAGTTGGAGGTGTCGAGCGAAAGGGAGTAGCCGAGCCTGTCGGGCTGCTGGCCGCCAAGTATGGGCCGGAAGCCGGACAGGCGTCCTGGATATGAAGAAAATCCGCATCAACGAACTGGCAAGAGAACTCGAAGTCAAACCGGGAGTGATCCTGGACATGCTACCCGAACTGGGCGTGAGCGAGAAGAAGACCCACTCCAGTTCGATTGACGAAGATACGTCGATTGCCCTGCGCCGCCGCCTGGAGGAGTTGGAGTCCCGGGAAAGGTCGGCGAAGAACAAGGAAGATGTGGAACCTCCCCCTGCCCGGCCTGAGCGAGAAGAGAAACCAGAATCGGGCGTTGTAGTCGTTGCGCCCGCGAGTGTGACGGAGACGAGGCAGCCGGCCCCAA
>DNFG01000371.1:0-128 GCA_003487005.1 Bryobacterales bacterium | reverse complement strand
CGTGGCTACGCCGAAGCAGCAGGCGCCCACGGCGAAGGAGACTGTGTCCGATCTGCCAACCGCGCCTCCGCGCCCGATGCCTATTCGCCCGCCTCTCGCAGGGCGGGGATCGGCTCCGTCGATTCCCA
>DNFG01000495.1 GCA_003487005.1 Bryobacterales bacterium | reverse complement strand
CTCCTTTCCGGGTGCCCGCTTCCAGGGGGCCGGCCAGCAGGGCCAGTATCGCAAAGGCCGGCAGGATGGCGGCTAAACGGTTCAAGATCATGACTTTAGGGCAGCTCCCAGCGGTCCGGCCATGGTATAATCATCTTTGAAACATCGCGGACCACGGCGCAAACACTTCATCTCGAAATGTTTGACGCACAAAGGGCTTCCCGCGTGGAGGGCATTTTTTCTTGGCCGCCTCGAAGACCACCGCCGACGGCACCAGACCCGTCGCCGACAACCGCAAAGCGTTCCACGACTACTTCATCCTCGAGAAGTACGAAGCCGGACTTGTGCTCACCGGCACCGAGATCAAGAGCGCCCGCTCCGGCAAGGTCCAGCTTCGCGATTCCTTCGCCGACATCGAAAGCGGCGAAGCCTGGCTCAAGAACGCCCACTTCAGCCCGTACTCCCACGGCAACATCTGGAACCACGAGCCCACCAAGAAGCGCAAGTTGTTGCTGCACAAGTCCGAGATCGAAAAACTGTTCGGCAAGGTCCGCGAAAAGGGCCTGACGCTGATCCCGCTCCGCCTGTATCTCAAAAACGGGCGCCTGAAGTGCGAAATCGGCGTCTGTAAAGGCAAAAAACTGCATGACAAGCGCGAAGCCATCCAGGCTCGCGACCAGGACATGGAAGCCCGCAAAGCCCTCCGGCAGCGCAACGCGGGCTACCGGGAGGACTAAAACCCAATGGAATTGATTCTCAGCACCACGCCCGCCGCCGAAATCGAAGCCGGCGCGCTGGTGGTGATCTGCTTCGAGGACGAGACGCCTCCGTTTCTGAATGACGAAGCCCGGGCCGCGCTGACGGCCGCCCGGGAAGAGGGCGAATTCGACGCAAAGCCTTTGTCCACCATGCTTTGGCATCGCCCGGCGGGTTTGAAAGCTCAGCGGTTACTGGCCGTGGGCGGCGGCCCCCGGGCGAAGTTCGACACCGACCAGATGCGCAAGATCGCCGGTCTCGCCGTCCGGACTCTCAAGCCCAAGGGCATCAAGGACCTCGCCTTCCGGGTCGAGGGCGATCTGGCCGCCGAAGCCATGATCGAGGCGCTCGCCGAGGGCGTTATCCTCGGCGATTACGAGCCCAACAAGCACCAAACCGACCCCAAAAAGCACGATAAACGCGTCGAAAACGTCCGCTTCTCCGTTCCCGAGGAGTCGATCGCGCTCATCGAAGCGCTCCGCCGCGGCCGGACCACCGGCGAAGCCCAGAACTACACCCGAATTTTGGCGAACGAACCCGCTAACTTGTTGACACCACTCAAACTCGTCGAAGAAGCCCGCACGCTCGCCGCCGAATTCGGCCTCGAGTGCGAGATCCTCGACGAGGCCCGGATGCGCCAACTCGGCATGGGCGCCCTGCTCGGCGTCGCCCAGGGCAGCGCCGAACCGCCGGCGCTGATCGTGCTCAGGTATGTCCCCCAGGAGGCGCCCGATTGCCCGGACCACCTCGCCCTGGTCGGCAAAGGCGTCACTTTCGACACCGGCGGCGTCTCGATCAAGCCCTCCGAGGGCATGGAGAAGATGAAGTACGACATGTCCGGGGCGGCGGCGGTGCTGGGCGCGATGCGCGCGCTGGCGCAGTTGAAGCCGCGGATTCCGGTCACTGCGTACGCGCCCTGCGTCGAGAATATGGTCAGCAGCCGGGCGCAGCGCCCGGGCGATATCGTCACCAGCTATCTCGGCAAGACGATCGAAGTCCTGAATACCGACGCCGAAGGCCGGCTGATTCTGGCGGACGCGCTCACCTACGCGGTCCGGCAGGGCGCCACCCACCTGGTGGACGCCGCCACGCTGACCGGGGCGATCGCGGTGGCGCTCGCGCATCTGCGCGTGGGCGTGTTTTCGAACGATAAAACGCTCGAAAATCGCGTTTTGAAGGCATCCGAAGCGGCGGGAGAGCGGATGTGGCCGCTGCCGATGGACGACGATTACAACGACTACCTGAAGAGCGCGTTCGCCGATCTGGCCAACATCGGAGGCCGTTGGGGCGGCGCGATCACGGCGGCGAAGTTCCTGGAGCCGTTCGTGGAGGGCAAGCCCTGGGTCCATCTGGACATCGCCGGCACAGCCTGGCTGGACGAGGGCAAACCGTTTCTGGCCAAGGGGCCTTCGGGCGTGCCGGTTCGCAGCTTTGTCCGGCTCGCCATGGAGTGGTAGCGCTCCCGCTCCTGCTGCTGCTGGCGCCGCAGGTGGACGACGCTGCCCGTGAAGAATTCCTGCGCTACGGAGAAATCCGGCAGGTGGAGCGCCTCGACCGGGGCGTGACGGCCTCCCGGAAGGTGGTGCTGCATTTGCACGGGCAGATCCACGACGCGCACTTGCAGACGGTGGATATCCGCCACCGGCCGCTCGCTTCGCTGGTGAACCTCGAACCCGGCTTCACGGACAGCTACAAATACAACATTGCCGCTTACGAACTCGACCGCCTGCTCGGGCTGGAAATCTCGCCCGTTTGCGTCTACCGGACGTTGGACCGGCAGAACGCTTCGATGTGCTGGTGGGTGGACGGCGTGCAGATGACCGAAGCGGAGCGGCGGGCGCGGCGCATCGAACCTCCGGATACGGGCCGGCACAGCCGGCAATGGTGGAGAGTGCGCGTCTTCGACCAGTTGATCTCCAACACGGACCGGAACACGGGCAACATCCTCTACGACGCCGCGTGGCGGCTCTGGGGGATCGATCACACGCGCGCGTTCCGGGTCCGGACCGAACTGCTGCGGCCCGCCGACATCACCCACATCGACCGGGCCTTCTGGGCGCGGTTGCAGGCGCTTGACCGCAAAACGGTGGAGGCGCGGACGGCACGCTGGCTCTCGGCGGAGCAGATCGACGGGCTGATGGCGCGACGGGACCGGATTGTGGCCATCATTGAAGAGCGGATTCGCGAGAAAGGCGAAGCCGCGGTCCTGTTTGAATGGCCGGATCAGGCGGCGGCCCAGAAAGGGAGTAGCCCATGAATCGCAGGGAGTGGATGCTGGGGATGGCCGTGGCGCTGCAGCCGGAAGCTGGCCGCGTCGTCGCCGTGGGCGACGTCCATGGCGACTACGAGCGCTTCCTGGATGTCCTGATCATGGCCAACGTCGCGAACGCGCGGGGACGCTGGACCGGCGGGAGCGCCACGCTGGTCCAATTGGGCGACGTGCTGCACCGCGGACCCGCTTCACGCCGCTGTCTCGACCTGCTGATGAAACTCGAGCCGCAGGCAAAAAGCGCGGGCGGCCGGGTGGAGATGCTTCTGGGCAACCACGAAGTGATGCGCATGATGGGCGATTTTCGCTATGTTTCCCCCGGCGAAGATGCCGAATTCCGCACGCCCAGGTCGCCTCGTGAGCGCGATCTCTACTTTGAAACCTACCTCGAAGTACTCCGGCACGAAGGCCGTCCGATGGACCGTCCGGACCTGGCGATGGGCTTCCGCGAGCGGTGGGAGGCCTCCTTCCCCCTCGGCCGGGCCGAGATGATCAAGGCGTTCGGCGACCGGGGCGTCTACGGGAAATGGCTCCGGAACCGGCCCGTGGCCTTCGCCGCCGGAGAGACCCTGTTTGTCCATGCCGGGATCAGCCCCAAGTATCTGATGTGGGATAACGGGCGCTTCGTCGACCGTTTCCGGCACGACATCGACATGCAGGACCCCGAAGCCGGCGGATTTCTAACCGATGAACTGGGCCCCTTCTGGTGGCGTGGTCTGGTCCAGCAGCCCGAAAGTGAACTGGCCGGGCACATCGATGCGCTGCTTGAGCGCTGGAACGTCCGGCGGATGGTGGTCGGCCACATGCCGCAAAAGGGGCGGGTGAGGCCGCTGCTCGGCGGCAAGGTGCTGCTGGCCGATGCCGGACTTTCGTCGCTCTATGGCGGCGCCAGGGCCTGCGTGGTCATCGAAGGCGGCCGCGCCCGGATGCTGCTCGAAGGCAAGCTCATTCAACTCCCGTAGGAGCCGGCGAAGACCTCGTCGAAAATGGACGGACGTTCGACTTTCCAGCCAAAAAAGCGGGCGGCTTTGGTGGACCCGGCCTTCAGATCCATCGCCAGGCAGTCGGCCATGGCGCCGTAGCGGGCGCGGGCGGCTTCCAGGGGCACGGACTCGACCTTGCCTTCGTGGCCGCAAGCCTGCGCCACGGCGAGCGCGATCTTGCGCACCGGTTGAGGCATGCCGCCACAGGTGATGAAGAGTTCACCGGGCGAAGGCTCGGCGACGGCGAGCGCGTAGAGCGTGGCGAGATCCTCGATGTGGACACACGACCAGTGGTTTTCGCCCGCGCCAATGATGTGAACGGCGCCAGTGGTCCGGGCATCGTTGAACATCCCCGCGAGGAACCCGCCGCCGCGGCCGAAGACCATGCCGGGGCGGAAGACCATGCCCTGCGAGGCGAGCACGAGGTCCTCGATCGCCGGGCGCCAGGCGACCAGTTCCGGAGGCCGGAGCATCGAGATCTCGCCCAGCATCCGGCCGCGGGTGTCGCCCATCACCCAGACGCCGCTGGTGTAGATGAACGGCTTGCGGCCCGGGCGCGTGGCGGAAAGGATGGCCTCGACGGCGTCATGATCGCGTTCGGGGGCGTGTTCATCAAACGCCATGGCGGTGTGGATGACGGCGCCGGCTTCAGCGGCGGCCTCTTCGAGCACGTGGCGGTCTTCGAGGGAACCGCGCACGGGGATGCGCCCCCGGGACTGCAGCAGATCGGCCTTTTCTTCCGACCGGGCGAGGCCGGAGACGGTGTGGCCGGCACGCGCGAGGGCATCACAAACGGCGGCACCGATATAGCCGGTGGCGCCAGTAACGAAGACTTTCATCGGGCGGGTGACCTTTCCACAATGCAGTGTAGCGCGGCCCTCAGGCGATTTCGCCCCGCTCCCGCGCGGCGGCCTCGAGTTTCTGGTGTTCGGCGAACAGCAGGCCGGCCACGGTCAGCCACAGAACGACGATGCCGAGCGTGACGCCGGCAAAGCCGGTGAGCGCGAGTCCGGCCTTGGTTCCGGCGAGCACGACGAGGGCTTGCAGCATGTCGCCGGCGCGGACGACGAAGGTATCGATGGCGGCTTTGGCCTTGTATTTGGCCTCGCGTGACGTCAGCAGGTAGAGCGCCTGCCGGACGGTGTTCATGATCGAGTAATCCGTGGCGTTTTCGAGGATCTTGGCGAAGCGGATCACGCCCAGAACCGGGTACACCAGCAGCAGTCCGTAAGCGCCGAAGGCGATGATCGGGAGGATGAACAGCGCTCCGCGGACGCCGAGGAATTTGATGGCGCGGGAAGCGATGAAGCTCTGCAACAGGAATCCGAGAAGGTTGACATAGCCGTAAAACTCACTGTAAAAGCTTCCGATGAAGGCTTTCTTGGCTGCTTCGGTGCCCAGCGCGGCGGCATCGGCGGTGACGAGTTTGCCCAGCAGGAATTCGCCGGTGGAGTTGGTCACATTCAGCAGCAGGATCAGGATCGCGATCAACATGAGGTACCGCTGGCTGAAGATCAACTGGAAGCCGCCCTCGGCGCCGAGAGGTTTCGCGGCGATGGCCACCTGGTGACGGCTCTTGCCGACCGCGCGATGGTTGGACCAGAACGTCATCGCGGTGCAAATGCCCAGCAGGGCGCCGCCGACCAGCATCACTTCATACAGCCCGACCCCCTCGATCAGTCTGCCCGCGGCCACCGCTCCCACCCAGGCGCCCAGCGACATGCCGATGCCGATCACCGGAAACAGACGTTTGCCTTCCTCCTCGGAGTGGATGTCATTGGCAAAGGCCCAGAACTGCGCCACGACGAAATTGTTGTAGATGCCCAGCCACAGATAGTACGCGATGCCCTCGCGCACACCCGCCTTCCCCAGCATGTAGAACACGACCAGGCACGCGATGAAAAAGCCGTTGGCGATCAGGATCAGGCGCATGCGCCGAACCTTCGAGCCCAGCATGCCGTACAGCGGAATGAACAGCAGAAGCAGCAGCGCCTGGCCCGCCGCCGAGTAACTCTTGATTTCCGCGCCGCTTTCTCCGAGGATCAGGGCCTCCCGGATGGTCTTCAGCAGGTAGTAGGAGGCGAGCAGCAGGAAGACATTGACAGCCAGGATCAGGGTGTTGGCGGCTTCGCCGGGGCGGATGTCGGAGAAGAGCAGGAAGACCCGGTCGAGCCACGTCAACCGGGCGGGTGGGGGAGGCGAGGGCTGTGGCATCGTCATGTATTGTTGCGCAGTCTCCGTCCCAAGATCCAGATGGCCCGGCACAATTTTGTTGGGCGGGCCGCCCGGGCCAAGCTACAATCAGAGGGGCCGTCCCATGAGTCCATTGATCTTCCTGGTCCTCCTGCTTCTTTGTCTCTCTGGGCCCCTGCGGTCGCAGGTTCCGACCCGGGCTGCCGGAATCGAGGCCGAACGCGAAAAGAAGGCGGCGGTGCTCGAACCCGATGAGCCCACCAAAGCCGAGCAGGTGCTCACGCGGATCAAGGATGACAAGATCGTCGAGCGCATCCAGGCGGGCTACAACGGAATCCGCGGCAAACTGGGCGGCCTGGCGACCGGCGGCGGTTTCGCTCTCGGCCCCGAGTATGCGCGCGAGGATCTGGCCGGCGGGAAACTGCATCTGCGGACGGCCGCGGCGATTTCGTTCCGCAATTTCCAGCGCTACGACCTCGAACTGAAAGCGCCGGAGACGCGCACGCGCCCCGTCTTCTTCCAGGGCTACGCCGTCCGCCACTTCTATCCCAGCCTTCAGTACTACGGGCAGGGGCCCGAATCGGAAAAAGACGGCCGCAGCAATTTCCTCTATGAAGACCTGGCCATTGACGGCACGGTGGGGGTCGCCGCCGGCAAGGGCCTGCGCCTCGCCGCCTCCGGAGGCTATCTGAAAGTCCATGCGGGCCGCGGCCGCGACCAGCGCTTCGCGTCCATCGACGAGAACTTCGGCGGTGGCGTCACGCCCGGCCTCGATGCCCAACCGGACTTCGCGCGCCTCGGCGGTTACGTGGAACTCGACCGGACCGACAACCGCTTCGGCCCGCGCGGCGGCACGTACCTGCTCGCCAATTTCAACCATCTGATGGATCGCGGCCGGGGGCAGTATTCCTTCGAACGGCTTGACCTCGAAGGCCAGCAATACATCCCGTTCTTCAACCAGCGGCGGGTGATTGCGCTGCGCGGGCGGACCAATCTGACATACACGCGCGATGGCCGGCAGGTGCCCTTCTATTTGCAGCCGGTGCTGGGCGGATCGGACGATTTGCGCGGCTTCCGGCCGTTCCGGTTCTATGGCGACCAGTCGATGGTGATGAATGCCGAGTACCGCTGGGAGGTGTTCAGCGGGCTCGACATGGCCCTGTTCTTCGACGCCGGCAAAGTGGCCCGCCGCCGCGCCGACCTCGATTTCAGCAACCTCGAAACGGCGGCGGGCATCGGATGGCGTTGGAATGCCCGCAATTCCGTGTTTCTGCGAATGGACGTGGGTTTCAGCCACGAAGGCTTTCAGGTGTGGCTGAAGTTCAACAACATCTTCGCGCCGAAACTGATTCACAGTTCGAGTTCGCAGAGTGTGCAGTGAGAATGCCGTGAAGAAAGCGATTCACACGTTTGTGCTGCTGGCGGCGCTGCTCCCACTGGCGGCGCTGCCCGGCGGCGAACCGCGCTTCTACCCCGACGACCCGCTGCTGGTGGAGCCCCCTCCGCGCGACGCCGGTAAGATCCTGGGCCGCAAGTTTTCCGACTATTTTGATTTCCTGTACTCCAGCTTCGGCAATCCCGCGGGCGCTGACCCCAAGGCGCCCGTGCCGCGCGCCCAGACCGTCAACACCCTGGATGAAGCGATGGATTCGGCCTGGTGGCAGCGCCGTCACTACTACCGGCCCATGTCGATCGAGGAACTGGTGCGCGGGCCCGGCGGCGACCGGCCGCCCTCGGCCGCCGGCAAATGGACAGTGACGGCCTCGAAAAACGAGGGCGTCACGCCGGGCTTCACCATCATCGATGCAACCGGCGAAAAGTACGCGCTGAAGTTTGATCCGATCGGCCATCCCGAAATGGCGAGCGCCCCGGACGTGCTCGTGGGGCGCTTCTTTCACGCACTGGGCTACAACGTGCCCGACAATTACATCGTCGAACTCGATCCGGACCGGCTCGAAATCCGGAAAGGGGCGAAGGTCAAGGACGAACTCGGCAAGGAACGCGAAATGAATTCGCGCGATATCACCGAGATTCTGATGAAAGTGCCGCAAGATGCGCAAGGGCGCTATCGCGCGCTGGCCAGCCGCTATATCAAGGGTGAATGGGCAGGCCCCTTCCGCTATTGGGGCACGCGCCGCGACGATCCGAACGATATCGTCCCCCACGAGCACCGGCGCGACCTGCGCGGCTACAGCGTGGCCTGCGCCTGGCTCGGCCATGACGATTCGCGTTCGGTCAACACCATTGATTTCGTCGTCGAAGAGAACGGCCGGCGGTTTGTCAAACACTATCTGATCGACTTCGGCTCGACGCTGGGCAGCGGCACACAGAAGGCCAACAGTCCGCGTTCGGGATTCGAATACTTGTGGGAATTCAAGCCGGCCGTGATCCAGTTTTTCACCTTCGGGCTCGCCGTTCCCAAATGGGCCAAGGCGCATTATCCGGATTTCCCCAGCATCGGCCGGTTCGAGCACGAGAAGTTCGACGCGCTCGGCTGGAAGGCCGAATACCCTAATCCCGCGTTCTCCAATCGCCTGCCCGATGACGGCTTCTGGATGGCCAAGCAGGTGATGGCCTTCACGGATGACCAGATCCGCGCCATCGTCAAGACCGGCCAATATAGCGACCCGGAGGCCGAGGCCTGGCTGATTGAATGTCTGATCAAACGCCGCGACAAGATCGGACGCGCGTTCTTCGCCGGGGTGCTGCCTCTCGACCGATTCTCCATCATCGATGGCCGTCTCGCATTCGAGCATCTCTCGGCGAAGCACGGATTCACCGCCGAGCCGCAATATCAGGTGGAGTGGGCTGTGTTCGACAACACCGCGAACACGGAAACGCCGCTCGCCGGGGCCGCGGGCCTGCAAGTCCCCAATTCGCGCGCCGAGTTCTTGAAGGCGCGCATCCGGGGCGGGGAAGCGAAGAAGTTCGTGGACGTCTACCTCCGCCTGCGCGGCGGACGGCGGGAGGTGGTGGGCATTGAGCGCCACTGGTAAAGCCGCCGCGCTCGCCCTGCCGCTGGCGCTGCTGCTCGCGTTCGCGACCGCCCCTCAGCCGCGTTTTTTCACGTACGCCGGCGACATCGGCACGGATCGCGTCCTGATCGCCTGGGGGACCACCACCGGCCTCCGTGCCAACACCATCGGCCGCGAGTCCGCCTCCCACGGCGAGGCGATTGTCACCCTCAACGGCGAACACCGCGTCAGCGGCCGGAACTGGATCGAAGTCTCCGGCCTCGATGCGGACACGATCTACCCGTACCGGGTCACCGTCGACGGCCGCGTGGCCGGCGAGGGCGCCGTTCGCACCCACCCCGTCTCGGCGGACCACCTCGACTTCTTCGTCATCGGCGACTACGGCAATGGCTCCGCCGGTCAATACGAACTGGCCCGCGTCATGGTCCGCGAATTCGAACGACTGAAAGCCGCCGGCCGCCCGGTGCGCTTCGTGCTGACCGTGGGCGACAACATCTATGCCAGCACGCTGTTCGGCATCCCCCTGCCCTTCGGCACCGGCCGCCACGACCGCGACTGGGAGAAGAAGCACTTCGCTCCCTACGAAGCTATTCTGCGCGAGGTGCCCTTCTACATGATCCTCGGCAACCACGACGGCAAGGAGTCCGAATCCGCCGCGGATCTGCCGGTCCAGTTCGACAACTTCTTCTTCCCCGGCAACCGCCCCGCGCGCTATTACTCGTTCGGCTACGGCAATCTGGTGGACTTCTTCGCGCTCGATACTACCCGTAACACCGATGAAGGGCTCGGGCCTCAAACCGCCTGGCTCGGCGGCGCGCTGGCCCAGTCGCGCGCGCCCTGGAAGATCGTCTACGGCCACCATCCGCCCTTCAACGCCGGGCCCCGCCATGGCGGCGAGATCGAACGTCTCCGGCCCATCACGCGCCTGCTCGCACAGCATCGCGTCGCCGCCTATTTGTGCGGCCACGAACACAATTTCCAGGTCTCTGCGCGCGATACCGAAATGGCGCCCACCGTGATGTTCCTGACCGGCGCCGGCGGCGTTTCTCGGGCTGGGTCGGACGTT
>DNFG01000131.1 GCA_003487005.1 Bryobacterales bacterium | reverse complement strand
TCCTGGGCCGCCACCGTTGCCCAGGCCGTGCTCGGCCGCTCCGCCGTCCGCCTTCGCGGCAATGCCAAATCTGGCGAACCGGATCCCGTCCCCGGCCTGGAATTCGCCGGCGGCCTCGCCACCATCCGCGAACTGGCGGCCCTCTGAACGTGCGCCTCTGGAACTGGAAGACCGCCGTCTGCAGCGGCTTCTACCGCGGCCCCGCCTTCTTTTTCGCCTCACTCCAACTCGGTCTCCGTGAAGCCGCCCGCGCCGCCGGCATCGAATTCCTCCTGTTTGCCGCCATGGCCGGTTTCACCGGCGCACTGATTCAGAACGTTCGTTTCCTCCAACCCCTCTGGCTCCGGATGACCATCCTGCTCGCGGGCGTCCCCGCCATCCTCCACACCGGGGAATGGCTCGGCCACACCTGGTTCGGCACCCCCGCGCGCAACAAGGGCATCCTGTTCTCCGTCATTCTTTCCGGCGTCGCCGCCCTGTTCAACCTCTACGCGATGCGCAAAGGCGCCCTCGTCGCCGGACACGAAGGCGATTCCTTCATCCTCGACCTCGCCCGCCTCCCCCGCCTGATCGGTGGCTTCCTCTCGTGGCCGGTCCGCCGGTTGCTTCGCCGCCCCTAACTCGCTTCCTTCACCGCCGCAATCAGATCGTTCACCGCCTTCTGCCCGTCCGAGAAGTACATCAGCGTGTTCTCGGCCGCGAACAGCGGATTCGGAATCCCCGCAAACCCGGGGCTCAAGCTGCGCTTGATCACCACCACCGTCCTTGCCTTGTCTACGTCCAGAATCGGCATCCCCGCGATCGGCGATTTCGGGTCCGTCCGCGCCACCGGATTCACCACGTCGTTCGCGCCGATCACGATCGCCACGTCCGTCTGCGGAAACATCGGATTGACTACATCCATCTCGAGCAGCGCCTCGTAGGGGACATCCGCCTCGGCCAGCAGCACGTTCATGTGCCCCGGCATCCGTCCGGCGACCGGGTGTACCGCGAAGATCACCTCCGCGCCCTTCGATTCCAGCAGTTGCGCCAGACTCCGCACCGCGTGCTGCGCCTGCGATACAGCCATCCCGTAACCCGGCACGAACACCACGCGCCGCGCGCTGTCCAGCAGAATCGCAATCTCGTCCGGCGATGCCGACTTCACCTTGCCGGCATACACATCATCGGCCTTCGCGCTCGTCGTCGCCACCGCGCCCAACCCGCCAAAAAGCACGTTCGCCAGCGACCGGTTCATCGCCTTGCACATGATCTGCGTCAGGATGATCCCCGACGCCCCCACCAGCGAACCCGCGATGATCAGCATGTTGTTCTGCAGCACAAATCCCGTTGCTGACGCCGCCAGCCCCGAGTACGAGTTCAGCAGCGAAATCACCACCGGCATGTCCGCGCCGCCAATCCCGATCGTCGCCAGCACGCCCAGCACCGCCGCCACTGCCACCAACGCCCAGTAAATCTCCATCGACTCCGGCCGCAAGACCACGCCCACCGCCAATCCCACCGCCCCGAGTGCCACCAGCGCGTTCAATAAATGCTGCCCAGGGAACACCACCGCGTTACCCGTGATCAAGTCCTGCAACTTCCCGAACGCCACCAGGCTCCCGAAGAACGTCACCCCGCCGATCAACGCCGACAGCGACGTCGCCACCGTCATCTGTGTCTGATAACCGCCACCCGCTACGCCCACTTCCACCAGCGCCGCCCCGGCCACCAGCACCGACGCCCCACCCCCAAATCCGTTCAACAACGCCACCATCTGCGGCATCGCCGTCATCTGCACCCGGATCGCCATCACCGCGCCAATCGCGCTGCCCAGCACCAGTCC
Source organism: Bryobacterales bacterium (assembly GCA_003487005.1). Taxonomy (GTDB): domain Bacteria; phylum Acidobacteriota; class Terriglobia; order Bryobacterales; family Bryobacteraceae; genus PNKE01. The sequence continues at coordinate 1,745 of DNFG01000131.1, read as the reverse complement.
CGCGAAGATCACTTCGTAGCTGATGATGCTCCGGTCCAGCAGCGTCACCACGATGGCGATCAGCATGCCCGTCGCGCCGAGTGTGTTCCCGCGCACTGCCGTCCGCGGATGCGACATGCCCTTCAGGCCCATGATGAAGAGCACCGAAGCGACCAGATAAGAGAGATTGATCACGACTGGCGGCATGGTTTATTTCCTTTTGAACATCGACAGCATCCGGTTCGTCACCAGAAAACCGCCCACCACGTTGATCGTCGCGAACACCACCGCAACGAACCCCAGCACCGTCGTCAGCGTGGTGTGCTGCGTCCCGCTCGACAATACCGCCCCCACCAGCGTGATCCCCGAGATCGCGTTCGATCCCGACATCAGCGGCGTGTGCAGCGTCGGCGGCACCTTCGTAATCACTTCAAAACCGACGAAAATCGCCAGCACGAATATCGTGAGCGTGGTGACCAGAAGCTCCATTACGCGCCTCCCAATAGTGTCTTCACTCTCGGCTGCACCACCGCGCCACCCCGTGTCAGCAGCGTCTCGCGCAGAATCTCGTCCTCGGTTTCGTAGTCAATCGTTCCGCCCTTCGCGATGTGCAGCAGGAACGTCGCGATGTTCTTCGCGTACATCTGGCTCGCGTGGTATGGCGCCGTCGACGGCAGGTTCAGCAACCCCACCAGCGTCACGCCATGCTTCTCCGCCACTTCGCCCGCCACCGTGATCTCGCAGTTCCCGCCCCGCTCCACCGCCAGGTCCACCACCACCGACCCCGGCGCCATCCCCTTCACCATTTCCTCCGTGATCAACACCGGCGCCTTCTTTCCCGGCACCGCCGCCGTCGTGATCACCACGTCACTCTCCGACAACACCCGTGCCATCAACTCGCGCTGCCGCCGGTAGAAATTCTCGTCCTGCGCCTGAGCGTACCCGCCCTTGTCTTCCGCCCCTTCCACTTCCAGCGGCAGTTCGACAAACTTCGCGCCCACGCTCTCCACCTGCTCCCGGACCGCCGGGCGCACATCATACGCGCTCACCACGCCCCCCAACCGCTTCGCCGTCGCGATCGCCTGCAATCCCGCCACGCCCACGCCCACCACGAACACCTTCGCCGGCGCCAGCGTCCCTGCCGCCGTCATCAGCATCGGGAACAACCGCGGCAGGTACTCCGCCGCCAGAATCACGGCCTTGTATCCCGCAATCGTTGCCATCGACGACAGCGCGTCCATGCTCTGCGCCCGCGTGATTCGCGGCATCAACTCCATCGAGAAGCCAATCGCGCCCGTCGATGCCATTTGACCCACGCCCGCCGGCTCGGACAGCGGATCGTAAAACCCGATCGCCACCTGACCCTCGCGCCAGCCTTCGGTCGCGCCGCGAACTTGCGCCACCACCTCCGCCGCTGCGATCACCTCCGCCCGCGACGCCACAATCCGTGCGCCCTTGGCTTCATATTGATCGTCCGGAAAACCGGCGGCCACGCCCGCGCCGGCTTCGATCAGAACTCCAAAACCCTTGCCCGTCAACGAGGGCAGCACGCCCGGCACCAGCGCCACGCGACGCTCGCCCGGGAAGGTCTCTTTGGGAACGCCAACAATCATCGGCTCTCTCTCCCGTCTGTCGTTGCCGATCATATCGCATATCCGGGTCCGGTTTGCAACTTTCCCGGACTTTTCCCGGACGAATCTCGCCCGCTAACGCAGTTCCAGCACCGCGAAGATCGCCCGGTGATCCGAAGCCACCGCCTCCTCCAG
>DNFG01000129.1:1039-3947 GCA_003487005.1 Bryobacterales bacterium | reverse complement strand
CTGGAGGCCCGGCAGGGGATTGTCGGAAATCAGCAGATTCCTGTCGCGCCCCAGGTGAAGCCCTATCTGGACCTCTGGGCCCTGCCGACCGGCGAAGGCACGCCGGGCAGCGGCGTCGCGCCCTACGTGTCCCTGTTCAACCGCCCCGTGCGGGAGGATCTTTTCAACTTCCGGATTGACCACCAGTTCACCGGCGCGGACACCTTCTTCGCGCGGTACACCACCTCGGATTCCTGGCAGGAGTTTCTCACCAACGAAACGTTCCCGGAGTTTCCGAACCGCCTCACCAGCCGCTCGCACTATCTGACCCTCCAGGAGACCCGCATCCTCTCCCCGAGCACCATGAATGAACTCCGCCTCGGCTTCGCGCGCACCAACCCCTTCGAGCGGATTCTCACGGATCAAGCGCCTCCCGGACTCGCCTTCATTCCCGGCCAGGCGCTGGGAACGATCACCATCGCCGGACTGAGCGTCTTCGGGCCAGACCGCGCAACGCCCCGCCGCCTCACCCAGAACAGCTTCCAGTTCAGCGAACAACTGACTTTCACCAAGGGCGTCCACACGCTCACGCTGGGCATGCAACTCGAACGTCTGCAGAGCAACGTGGTCTCCGTCTCTTCGGCCCGCGGCGATTTCCGATTCGCCGGGATCGCGGATTTCCTTCGGGGGCAGGCCACGACGGTTGAGGGCGTGATGCCGGGCGCACATGACTTTACTCGTGGCTACCGCCAGACGCTTGCCGGCTTCTATGTGCAGGACACCTACCGGTTCTCCCCCCGCCTGTTGCTCCATCTTGGACTGCGCCACGAGTTTGTCACCGTCCCGACGGAACACCATGGACGGATGAACAACCTCCATCACTACATGGACCCGGCGGTGACCGTCGGCCCTCCGTTCATCACCGCCAAAGACCGTGTCGCCCCGCGACTCGGGTTCGCCTTCGCCCCCCGGCGTGACGGCAAGATGGCCATCCGCGGCGGCTTCGGGATCTTCTATGTGCCCTTCGTCGCGAGCCATTGGTGGAACTCGATCGTCCGGCTTCCACCCTTCACCGTCGTGGCGCGGGCCACGGGCGCCGAGGCGCGATTCCCGGATGCCCTGGCGGGGGTGAATCCGATTGGGCGGGAATCCATCTCCGCCATCGAGTACAACCACGACCAGCCCTACATGATGCAATACAACTTGAGCGTTCAGCGGGAACTGCTGCCGGCGACCGTGCTGACCGTGGCGTGGGTCGGCAGTTCCGGCGTGCATCTTGGGCGCGAAGCCGACTTCAACATAGGCTCACTCGGCAACCCGGTGCGGCGCAATCCCAATTTTTCGCGGATCCGCTTCCGGACGTGGGATGCCCGTTCCTCCTACCATTCGCTACAGGCCAGCCTGATGCGCTATTTCCGCCGGGGACTGCAATATCAGATCTCTTACACCTACGGCAAGTCCATCGACGAAGCGTCCACCGAGATGGGCCGCCTGGAATTCAACAATGGCCAGGCCCGCTCCGCCGACCCCTTCAACCGGCGTAATGAGCGCGCCCGCTCGAGCTTTGATGTCACCCACAATTTTGTCGCCAACGCCATTTGGGATCTGCCCGTACGCAGCGAACGGCTGCCCGTCCTGGTGAACGGGTGGCAACTGAACAGCATCGTCACCCTCACCAGCGGCAATCCCTTCACCCCGATCATTACCGTCGACCTGGACCGGGACGGCACTGATGACAATGAGCAGCGGCCCAACCTGCGGCCCGGGGCCTCCCCCAACCCCGTGCTTGGCCGGCCCGAGCAATGGTTTGATCCCGGCGCCTTCTATTCGATCAGCGCCGGGGAGCGCGGCAATCTCGGCCGGAACACCATCATCGGTCCCGGCCTCGCCACCGTTGATCTCGGCGCCGTGAAGACCTTCCGGTTCACCCGCCGGGACGGTCTCCAGCTCCAGTTTCGCGCCGAGGCTTTTAATCTGTTCAATCGCGCGAATTTCAACACTCCGCCCCGCGCGCACCTCGAAGTCTTCGCCCAGCCCGGCTTCGGGGCGCAGCCTCTGCCCGAAGCCGGACGGATCATCTCCACGTCCACTCCAGCCCGGCAATTGCAGTTCGCCCTGCGGGCCATCTTCTAATGACCTGCTTTCTTCCGTGTCCATGTTAAAGACCCTTTCCCAAATTCCCGCCTTTGCCCGGTATCTTTCCGGGTTGCCCCGCTTCCTGCGGCGGCAGATGAGTCTGGCTGATGCCGAGGCGCTGATCCGCCGCGGTTTTGAGCAGCGCGAAGCGAATTTTCTGCTCCTGATGGAGCGGGGCGTGTACGGCCATCCCGGCAGCCCGTATGCCTGGCTCCTCCGGCAGGCGCGGTGCGAGTTTGGCGACCTCCGCACGCTCGTTCAGCAGCGCGGGCTCGAATCGACGCTGCGCCAACTGCGGGCGGAGGGCGTGTCGGTGAGCTTCGAGGAGATGAAGGGGCGTGTGCCCCTGGTCCGCAATGGTCAGACCCTCGCCGTCACCGCGGCCTCCTTCCGCAATCCACACCTGAGCAGCGCCTACCAGTCCGAAAGCGGCGGAAGCACCGGGACCAGCACGCGGGTGGATCACGATCTCGAACACCTGGCGATCCGGAGCGCGCATCTGCTGCTGACCTACCACGCTCACGGCTCGTTCGACCTGCCGTTCGCGATCTGGCGCGGCGTCCTGCCCGACGGCAGCGGGTTGAACAACATTCTGACGGGTGCGCACCATGGCCGGATGCCGGTGAATTGGTTCTCGCCCACCGTGCCCGGAGCGCCTCCGCCCGCGCTGCGTTTCCGGCTGGCGACCTACGGCTCGGTGATCACCGGGCGCCTGGCGGGCAAGCACCACCTGCCCGCGGAAATGGGGCCCAGATCGGAAGGGCGTGGTGGAGGGGAAGGGGGGAGATCTTGG
>DNFG01000129.1:547-795 GCA_003487005.1 Bryobacterales bacterium | reverse complement strand
TGATCACCGGGCGCCTGGCGGGCACCCGGTTCCCCTGGCCGGAAATGGTGCCCGTGGATCAGGCTATCCGGATCGCGCGCTGGGCCCGGGAGATGATTGAAACTCACGGCGGCTGTCAGATCAACGCCCCCGTCAGCCGCGCCCTCCGCGTCGCGGTCGCCGCCCGGGACGCCGGAATCGATCTCACCGGCGCCGTTTTCGTCATCGCGGGCGAACCCGCGACGCCCGCCAAGGTCGCCGGCATCCGC
>DNFG01000129.1:0-222 GCA_003487005.1 Bryobacterales bacterium | reverse complement strand
CCCGCCAAGGTCGCCGGCATCCGCGCCTCCGGCGCCTCCTGCTACACCACCTATGGCTTTGTCGAAGCCGGCCGTGTGGCGATGGGGTGCGCCCAGCCGGTGTCCTGCAACGACCTGCACATTCTGACGGATGCCTTCGCCGTTCTGCCGTTTCCGCGCCGCGTGCCCGGCATCGACGTGAAGGTCGAAGTGGACGCGCTCAACATCACCTCCCTCCTGCTG